>JBEBXX010000187.1:0-5510 GCA_040391435.1 Aureliella helgolandensis
AAAGTTCCGCCACTATCGCCAATGACATAGTTGGAGATGGTGTTGCTTCCCCATGGCACATCGATTTGAATGCGAATTTCATCGCCTGTTTCGATGTCATCCAGGCCAGGCTCGAACGCGTCGCCGGTGTGGGCGGCGCGTTTCTGGTGGCCAATCGTGACGATCGCTCCCTTGACATTTTGCTGGCTGAGCAATGTTTCAGCGTGCGTCTGAACGCTCTCGGCATCGCTGATTTGGCGCGTGGCCACGCGGCAGGCCTCGTAGGCCGCGATGAGCGCCGATTGCTTGACCTGCAGGCGCTGGCAGATCTCGATCGATCCAAACACCATCACCATGAACACAGGCAAAACAATCGCCAGTTCTACGGTGGCGACACCGCGTCTAGACTTTCTGTTTGTGCGCTGAATACTTCGCATGGTATGCATTACGGATGAGGTTGGGTATATCGACAGTCGCGTGGCCCCGTTGCTCGTTAGCTGTTTAGTGCGGCAGAGTGCTTTCGTCGTCTTCGTCCAGGTCGTCGGCGTTGACCTGACCGATATCCACCACGAATAGCGCATCGTTGTAATCGAGGTCACCGCCGCCGTGGATATCTTCAAAACCAATCAGCACGTAGGGCGTGCCGGGCAATAAAAAAGCCACCACGTGCTGGAGCGAATCGGTGTTCTTTTCGGGGTCGTTCCAAAACCACTGCCGACCGCCGTTGACCGCGTCGGAGATCAAGAAGAAGTCGAGCTGGTAACCGCGTTCGCCGGGTCCGATCTCAAGGAAGTCACCGCACTTGAGCGGCTCCCACGTGCTGCGAGTTTTTCCCGATTTGATCGAAGCGTCGGGGAAGAGCACAGTCGGTGAGCCAGTAGTTGTTGCTCCCGCGGGCGTCCAGGCGAAGCCTACCGTATTGTGATAGCCGGCCCCTTCATACAAGAAGTAGACGCGAATATTCTTGTCCGACTTGGTTCGCAAAAACAGCCGCGAGGCGTCTAGCTTAAAACCGCTGACTCCCGTAAATGCTACGCTCTCTGAAAGATTGTCGTCGATGATCTTCAGAAAGTTGGGCAAGTAGTTGACATAGAAATCCTTGCTGCGGGCATCCGAAGCAAACTCCATCACCGGGCCGTGTACCGGCAAGCCCAGTGGCCGCGCGGGAGATTGAACGGAGGCCACCTTTTGGGCACTGGCGGAGTTCAGGCCAACTGGCCCAAGAGCGCACAGCATGGCTAATCCAAGAAGTCGAAGCCGCATCGTGATTCACCTCCGCCGCGCGTCGAGACGTCGCAGCAAAATTGAGTTGCAGAACTGGAACGTGGCCGCGTTGGAATCGATCCGTTGCAGCCACCTAAGCTGGGCCACATTTGTTGGCCTACGCAAAGCTATGTCAGAAATCCAGCGCAAGTCATAAATTTTTCCTAAATTCTGCAAAACTACCTGGGCAGCGGGCGTCTTAGGCCGGGCCTGTGCCTTGTGCGCCGTACCTCGCGCTACTTATTTAAGCAGGGCTCTTAAGCTACAATTGCTATCCCTCACACTTCAGTGGCAGACCAGCCGCGCAGCGCCCGACTCACTGGACTCTCTTTCAGGACTCTCGAAATGTCGACCTCCCACGCTCCACTCGCCGACGTCCTGCTCGCGGGCAAGTGGCAACCCTCCGCGGGCTCGCAGACCTTCCAGTCGATCGACCCATCGACGGGTCAACCGCTACCGCACAGCTTTCCGGTCAGCGATTGGTCGGATTGCGATACGGCCCTCGCGGCGGCGGCGGCGGCGGCTGAGCAACTTCGGCAACTGCCCGCCAGCCAAATTGCCGATTTCCTGGACGCCTTCGCCGCTCAGCTCGAAGCCCACAGCGATTCGCTGTGTGGGCTCGCTCACAGCGAGACTGCGCTGCCGCTCAAGCCGCGCTTAGCCGATGTGGAACTGCCGCGGACGGCGGGGCAACTGCGTCAAGCGGCCCAGGCGGCGCGCAGCGGCTCTTGGGCTCAGCCTGTCATCGACACCAAGCTGGGCATCCGCGCCTGTTACGAAGCTCTCGGACCGGTGTGCGTGTTCGGCCCCAACAACTTCCCGTTTGCCTTCAACAGCGTCTGCGGTGGCGACTTTGCCGCGGCCATCGCTGCCGGCAATCCAGTCATCGCCAAAGCCAATTCATCGCACCCGGCCACGACCCAGCGCTTGGCCGAACTTGCCCTTGCCGCAATTCAAGAAACTGGACTGCCGGCAGCCAGCGTGCAGTTGATCTATCGCACCTCGCACGCCGACGGCAGCCGCCTAGTGGCCGATCCGCGGTTGGGTGCCAGCGGCTACACGGGCAGCCGCACAGCCGGACTGGTGCTCAAAGCGGCCGCCGATGCCGTTGGCAAGCCTATCTATTTGGAGCTTTCCAGCATTAATCCGATCGTGCTGCTCCCTGGAGCGCTGGCCGAGCGCGGGGCTGAGATCGCCGACGAATTTGCCACTAGCGGGCTAATGGGCACGGGACAGTTCTGCACGAATCCTGGTTTGGTGTTGCTGGTCAAAGGGGCCGACAGCGAGCGTTTCATCAGCAGCGTGACTGCCAAGTTCGAAACGGCTCCAGCCGGCACGCTACTCTCGGCCGGCGTGCAAAAATCGTTGACGGAAGCAGTCGCTAAGATCACCGCCGCCGGTGCTCAACTGCTGTGCGGAGGCCAGGCCGTAGCTGGCCGCTGCAGCGTATCCAATACGCTCCTGCAGGTCTCGGCGGACCAGTTCCTGGCCGCACCTGACGAATTCCAGACCGAAGCCTTTGGCAACGCGGCGTTGTTGGTCGTCGGCGACAATCTCGATCAAATCGCGCGCGTGCTGTGCGCCTTGGAGGGCAACCTCACCGGCTGCATCTACTCCGACAAGCAGGGGAGCGATGAGGCCGCCTATCAACAACTCGCCCCGCTATTGACTCGCCGCGTCGGGCGGTTGCTCAACGACAAGATGCCCACCGGCGTGGCTGTCAGCCCGGCGATGAATCACGGCGGACCGTTCCCTGCTACCGGACACCCCGGCTTTACCGCTGTCGGTATCCCAGCCAGTTTATTCCGTTTTGCCAAATTGACTTGCTACGATGCAGTTCGCCCCGAGCGATTGCCGAAACTACTGCAGGATAAGAATCCGACTGGCCAGACGTGGCGCTGCATCGACTTGCAGTGGACCACCGACGATGTCAACTGACGCACATGTCGGCTGACCTTTCCATCCCGCCGTGCGGGACGGTATACTGAGTCGGGTCAAAGTCTAGTCTCTGGTACTCATCTCTTCTCTCTGGCTCAGACATTCCAATGTTGCAAAAAGACAAAAACCCTCGGAAGTTGTTGTTGGGGCACGAGGGACGCGAGAAAATGCGCGCCGCCGGTCGCTTCAATGCTCGACTAATGGACGAGGTCCGCAAGATCGTCGCCCCTGGCGTGAGCACTGCACAGATAGATGAGCTGGTGCAGAGGTTCACTTTCGACCACGGGCACACCCCGGCCACGCTGGGCTATATGGGCTATCCCAAGTGCTGTTGCATCAGCCTCAACGACGTAATTTGCCACGGCATTCCCGACGATACCAAACTCAACGAGGGTGACATCGTCAATGTCGACATCACCAGCATTGTCGATGGCTGGTATGGCGACCAATCTGAGACGTTTATTATTGGCCCGGCCAGCCAAGAGGCCGTAGCCGTGACGCAGGCCGCCTTTGACTGCATGCACATGGCTATCGAAGCCTTGTTTCCAGGCTGCCCTGTCAGCACCATTGGCGACACCATTGTGGCGGAAGCCCATCGGCGTGGATTCTCGGTAGTCCGCGAGTACGTGGGGCATGGCTTGGGACAAGTGTTCCATCAGCCCCCCAACATTCCCCACTTTCCCGATCGCAAATCGCGCCAGCAACGGTTGCTCCCCGGCATGTGCTTTACCGTCGAGCCGATGATCAATGCCGGCACCCGCTTTACGCGTCTGGACAAACACGATGGCTGGACGGTGCGGACTCGCGATCAACGCCTGTCTGCCCAGTTCGAGCACAGCGTGCTCATGACCGAGACCGGCCCCGAAATGCTCACGCTCACCGAACACGGCCCGCAAAAGGGACATCAGTTCAAGGGTTAGCGCTGCGAAAGGCCAGCCCCGCGAAAGGCTAGCGCTGCGAAAGGCTAGCCCTGCGAAAGCACGTGGTAGGCCATGCGAAAGTTGGTAAATCGTGCTCCGCGGCACTCTACGGACTGCGCAACTGCGTCGCAGAAGCCCATTCGCGCAAAGAACGGTACAGCCGTAATGCTGACGTCTGCGGTGACTGTCGGAATCGCCGTGCGTGTGGCATCGCACAGCACTTGAGCGATCAAGGAGGTGGCGATTCCCTGCCGCTGATGAGCCGCACAAACGAACAGTCGGTCGAGGTACCCGGTGGGTGTCATATCGACAAACCCGACGATATCGGGATCTGAGTCAAGGGCTGAATCTGAGCCAAGCTGCGCATTTGAATCTGAGTCAAACTGTGCTACGTAGGCAAATCGCTCGGCGAACCGCGCGTCCCAGCCCAGGGGGTCGATGTCTGGCGAGGCCCACGCTGCGATCTGCTGCGGGCTATAATCCTGTGCATTGACGCGCCGTATCGTGTCGCGGAACAAATTCAGGCAGCGCTGGCAGTCCGCGCTGGTGTATGGCCGAATCCTAAGCATGGCGTGTCTCTCTTCGTCGGCACCGCATACTATCGGCACCGCATACTAAATGTCCAGTTCAAGGCCTGTTGGCGAATTCATTTGGGGAGGTTGCACGGCCCAGCAGGTGGGCACTAGCGGCATCTTAGGGTAAAAAGTTTGACTGGCGGTAGAGCGCCAAATACACTGAAACTGGAAACCACCCTCGTTGATATCTGGGGGCCGGGCTGAACCTATGGGCAGCCTCCCTCTTTTAAGCTCTTTTCTCTTGGATTCTAACACATGGCAGTTCGCGACCGGAACCTATTCGCCTGGCAAGCGTACGTCATCACGATGTCGTTTGTTTCTGTCGGTTTGCTGTTGGGGATGTTCTTTCTGTGGCGTAGCTACAGCGATTTAAACAAGCGATTCGAAGAGAAAGACACTCAACTGACTACGGCTCGCACCGAGTTCACCACCAGTGAAGCCCGCGTCGAGAGGCTGCTCTCGATGGTCGGCTACGGTGAAAAAACTCAAGAAGAGCTCGACCAGGAGGCTGCACGCTTTGCCACCGACGAAAAGCTCGGCCCGGTCGAGAAGGAGTTTGCGCAGCAGATGAATCTGTTCGCTCCCAACGTCGATGCCAGCGAAAAAAACTTGATGAAGCTCCCCAAGTACCTGCTCGACACGGTTCGCGTGCGAAATGAAGACATCGATAAGGCCCGCGAGCGCGAAACCCAGTTGCTGGCCGACAAGACGGCCACGTTGCAGCGCGAGACCAAAGCTCGCGAAGATGCCGAATTGGCTCAGAAAAAGTCGGAAGCATACTTGGCGGCCACTCGCCAACATCAAGCCGAATCGGTCGACAAGCTAAATGCTGAGA
>JBEBXX010000188.1:0-5492 GCA_040391435.1 Aureliella helgolandensis
AAGACCACATTCGTGGTCGCCAAGCGAGCATGGTCCGTCATCATTCTGACACGGCATGACAATTGCCGCGAGCTGGTGGTGACACGAGTCGTGACGTGCGGCTCTCTTTTTGAGTTCGTTGAATTAACATTTTTCGAACGGGGCTTTCTATTTGGGAAATATTCATGAGCACCAGGAAAACATGGCTGCGGGCAGTTGCTAGCACGGCTATCGCAACAGCCTCTTGTTTTGCGTTCAACGCACAGGCCGAAGAGACGATCACCACGGGTGACGGAATGCTGTCGCTTACCGCGAACATGCCCGCGGAGGTTCGCGCCGGCGAGGAATTCAGTTACATGGTCAAAGTCACCAATGCATCGGACAATGTCACGCTGCATAACATCACACTCAAACAACTGGATGCCCTGGGTTTTTCAGTCACTTCAGCATCGTTGGGGTCGGCAAAATCAGCCACCGCCAAGGATATCGACTCAACTAACGCAAGCCAAGAAAAGGCCAAAGACGAGAGTCAGAACAAAGGGGATGCTAAGGGTCAGGACAAGGACAAGGACAAGGACAAGGACAAGAATAAAAGCCGCGAACTGGAAAAGGGTGAAATATCGATCCCTATTCTAAAGCCGGGAGAGAGCCAGACGATCACTGTTAAAGCAACAGCGGACGAGGAGGGTGAGCTGCGAAGTTGCCTGGCCATAACGAGTTACATGCCGGCCATCTGCCTGACCAGCCAAGTCATCAAACCTGAACTCGAACTGACTAAGGTGGCACCCGAGAAGGCGGACCGGTGCAACGTGATCGAGCTAAAATATACTGCGAAAAATGGCGGCACCGGCGACGTCGGCCCGTTCCTGATCACCGATACGCTGACTGACGGAATGGCTACCATCGAAGGTAAAAGCGAGCTAAAGTTCGAGGTGGATGGCCTCAAGTCAGGCGAATCTCGCTCGTTTGTCGCTCGGGTCTACGCCACCAAGCCTGGGACCTTCACGAGCCGCGCCACCGCAAAAGCTGTGAACAGTGAATTGAGCTCACGCAGTAAGGAAACCACCACCGAGGTAATTGCGGCGGATCTGGACGTGCAAGTCGACGCTCCAAGCCGGTTGTACGGCAAACAGTTGGCCAAGTTCACCGCCCGTGTAACCAACACCGGCAACTCACCAGCCGACAACGTCCAGGTCAACATATTCTGGCCTGAAGCAAACGAATTCGTCGACCGCAGTGAGCCAAAGCTGGAACAGGCCAGTCAGGCATCTACTGACTCACAATCAAAAGACGAGAAAGATCAAGGCCAACCGACTCCGGCCCAGAAACCTAACCAGGCGGACGCACAAGCTAACGACAAGGCGGGGGACAATGCAGGGCCTGCTATGAGCGATAAATCGTTCATAATCAAGCGTCTGGAAGCAGGCCAAACCGCCATTTTTGAGTACGCTGTTCGCACGAGTAAGGCCGATTCGTTGCCTACCAAGGTCGTCGCTCGCTACGTTTGTGAGCTTGCTACGGCTGGCGACGAAGCCAACGCCAAGAATGAAATTGTCTCGACGGGTATGGCTAGTGTGGAAGTCGTTAATCTGCCTGCAATGCAAATTGTGGTGGTTGACGATGAAGACCCCGTTGCTACCAATTCAAACGTGGTATACTCGGTCCGAGTTTGGAATGAGGGAGAAGCCAAAGACAACCAAGTGACATTGCGGGTCGAGCTCCCCGAGGGCCTTGAATTCGTCAGCGCCAACGGACCGACCGAGAATAGTGTGGAAGGCTCGACCGTGACTTTCAAACCAATCGAGACGTTGGAGGCAGGGGATCGTGCTGACTTTAAGATTACCACCAAGGCCACTGGTGATGGCGATGTTCGTTTCAAAGCCATGCTGAAAGTGAGTCTCTTGAAAAGGATGTAGTCAGCGAAGAATCCACACGGTTGTTCGCAGAAGAGGCCAAATGATTCTGCTGTACGTAAAAGTGTCTAAAGTGAAAACGATGATCTCCTCACGTGTGTGAGACCACATCGCGCGTATGATGGCCCGTCAAGTACAATGCTTGGTGGGCCTTTTTTCATCTACCGCTAACCCATCTGCAGAGTCTAAGCTTTGCTCGTTTAAATTAAATTCTCAGGTGTTGATATATCTGATTAACCTAACTCCATCCGTTGATCCCTCGCGACATTACGGCCAATCTTATGACAGAAGTCGCTTCTGCTTTCGATTCCATTTTACTCGTTTCCTTCGGTGGTCCGGAGGGAATGGATGACGTCCTACCGTTCCTGGAAAACGTGCTGCGTGGCAAGAACGTGCCGCATGAGCGGATGCTGGAAGTCGCCGAACACTATCGTCAATTCGATGGAGTTAGTCCGATCAACGACCAAAATCGGGCGTTGATCGCTGCTTTGCGAGCAGAGCTGGATCAGCGCGGCATTGCGCTACCGATCTATTGGGGCAACCGCAATTGGCGACCGCTTCTGTCCGACACGCTGCGACACATCCGCGACGACGGGCGGCAGCGGACAGTCGCTTTTTTTACTAGCATGTTCAGCAGCTACTCCGGCTGCCGGCAGTACCGCGAGGACATCCTCAAGGCTCAGCGGGACGTCGGCGAGGGGGCGCCGAGCGTTGAGAAAGTTCGCATGGGCTTTAACCATCCCAAGTTTATCGCTGCCCAAGCGGAGCGGGTTGAAGCTGGCTTGCGAACCGTACCGGCCGACAGACGCTCGGCAGCCAAGTTGCTATTCAGCGCGCATAGCATCCCGATGTCGATGGCTGACAACTGCAACTATGCTCTGCAGTTGAACGAGGCCTGTCGTCTGGTGGCCGAGGCAGTGGGGCATGAGAATTGGGAGCTAGTTTATCAAAGTCGCAGTGGTCCACCTCAGCAGGCTTGGTTGGAGCCTGACATCTGCGATCGCATCGAAGAGCTTGCCGGGGAGTCGACTGCAGAGGCATCCGGCCCGGCCGTGCGCGACGTCGTGATCGCTCCACTGGGCTTCATCTCGGACCATATCGAGGTGCTGTACGACCTGGACACCGAGGCCAAGCAATTATGCGCCAAGTTAGGCATGGGCTTTGTACGTGTGCCCAGCGTGGGCGTTCATCCGCTGTTCATCAGTATGATCGCCGACTTGCTGCAAGAGCGCATCGAGCCACTTGAGACGCGCCCGAGCGTTGGCCGCTTGGGGCCCAGCCACGATGTGTGTCCGATCGACTGTTGCCTCTATCCGCGGAGCGGGAGCAGCGGTAGGCCGGCAGTTACCGATCCGACAAAGACTTGTCCGTGAGCTGATAGCGTTCCAGCAGTCGGTAGAGCTTGCGGCGATGGATGCCCAGCGAGCGGGCCGCGCGAGCCTTGTTGCCATTGTGTCGGGCAAGCACCTCGAGCACGTGTGCACGGGCCATATCGTCGAGCGAATCTCGCTGGCTGGGCAAGTCTCCTGGGCGCTGCGGCGGAAAGTTGCGCGAGGTCTCGCCTGCAGGCTGCGGTTCACTCGTTGAAAGCCCACTGGCCGGCGCGCCCGTGGGTAGCGATCCCGGCCAGGATGACATAGCTGTCGGCGGCGGCGAAGGCGTGCTGGGACCAGACAGGCCTGGCAAATGGCTGCCGTCAAACTCGCGCGGCAGGTCGTCCAGCGTGATGAGCTGGTCGTCGGCCAGGATCGTGGCCCGCTGCACAATGTTGCTCAGCTCGCGAACGTTTCCTGGCCAAGCGTAGCGGTTCATGGCTTGCCGCGCCTCAAGAGTTACGCTCCAGCCGGCGGGCAGGAAGTGATCGATCAGCAGGTCTATATCGCCGGCGCGTTCGCGCAGCGGTGCGAGCGACACGGGCAGTACGTTGACGCGGTAGTATAAGTCCTCGCGAAAACGCCCGTGTTTGACATCCTGGGCCAGATCGCGGTTGGTGGCTGCGATGATTCGCACGGTCACTCGCCGCTCCTTATGAGATCCGATGCGGCGCATGGAGCCATCCTCGAGCACGCGCAGCAGTTTGGGCTGTAGGGCAAGCGGCATCTCCCCCAGTTCGTCGATGAACAGCGTGCCGCCATCGGCCACCTCGAACAGTCCTAACTTTTCGGCCGTCACTCCTGTGAACGCCCCTTTTTGGTGGCCGAAGAGTTCGCTTTCTATCAGCGTCTCAGGCAGCGCGGCGCAGTTGACCGTCACGAACGGCTCCGCGGCCAGTAGGCTGGCCTGCTGGATCGCCTTGGCCACGATCTCCTTTCCCGTGCCGCTTTCGCCCATGATCAAAACAGGCTTGTCGGTGGGTGCGATGCGGCCGATCAGTCGGCTTACGTTTTGGATACATGGCGAACTACCTATCATCTGCGGCACGGTCTGAGCGCGAGAAATGATGGCTCGGAGCTTTTGGTTCTCGCGCCGCACTTGCCCTCTTTTTCTAGCCAATTCGCAGTGGTGCTCTAGATCGCCCAGTGGGCAGGGCTTGGTGAGATAGTCGCTGGCGCCCATCTTCATGGCCTGTACGGCCGATTCGATAGTGCCTTGGCCGGTCAGAATAATGACCTCCATTTCTATGGCTTGAATACGAATGAGATGCAGTAGTTCAATGCCTGACATGGCAGGCAGATCCATATCGAAGATACCCACATCGAAGTCGTGCTGTTGGCACAATTCGATGGCCTCCGCTCCGCTGGCCGCGGCGGAAACCCGGTAGCCTTTGCGTTGCATCCAACGCGCGCTGGCATCGCGGAAGTCAGCATCGTCTTCCACGATTAGGATCGACATGCGTTGCTCGCTGGGGATGTGCATGGCTCTTAGACTTGGCCGTAGAGGGATGAGATTTTAGTGGGCTGAAGTGGCAGTTCGATATGTACAATGGCACCACCGCCGCGTGCATTGTCAACATAGATGCGTCCGTCGTGTGCATCGACAATGCGTTTGCAAATGGCCAGTCCCAAACCGGTGCCGGATGTGTGGGTAGTGAAAAATGGCTCGAACAATCGCGACAGCGCAGCCGGCTCTATACCGCTGCCATGGTCGCGGATGTCGACTCGCTGGTATTCTCGCTCATCGATCTTGACTGCGCGGAGCGTAACGTCGATCTGGCATGGACCGGGACTAGCGGCCATGGCATTTTCGTAGATGTTGCGAAACAACTGGCGAATGCGATGTGCGTCGACGCGCAGCGGAGTTCGGTGGGTGTGATCAACAATGTGCAATTGATGCACTTGGTCGTGAAATTCACACGACAGATCGTCAAAGGGCACGCGCAGCAAATCCACCAACTGGTGCTCTCCGTAGACCAACGAAATAGGGGCTGCGTAGCTGCGAACCTCTTCGTAATTTCGGTGTAGATCATTCAACGCGCGGCGAACGCGATGAATTAGGTCGAGCTGCTCGCTGTGTTGCGGCAGGTCAAGCTCGAGCAGGTCGAGGCAGGCCCGGGCTCGCTGCAGGGCGTTGCGGCTTTCGTGCGCCAGGCCGGTAACTACTTGTCCGATAGCTGCCAATCGCTCCGATTGCACCAGCCGCTGTTGTGTTTCCTGCAATTCG
>JBEBXX010000189.1:0-5485 GCA_040391435.1 Aureliella helgolandensis
GTCCTCGCCGAAGATGCCCATCAAGCTATCGATGCGATCGCGATGGGCGCTGAGCTCGGTGGAGACAACTCCCGCGACGCGGTGGATGACCGATGAGAGCTTCATGTACACGCCGGGGCGCTGTTGCAGTTCGGCCAGCAATCTTTCATATTCGGCCAGCTCGCTAGAAGCGGGTTCGATGGCGGGCAGATGGTCGATGACGATGCGCAGCTCAGCCACTCGGTCACTCAAGCGCAGGATGGCTTGCAATAGCGAGAGGTCTGGGTTGGCTGAATCGAGAACTAAATCGGCTGCGGCCAACCGCTTGATACCATCTATGAAAACTGGATTGTCCACTTGTTGGCTGAGGTTATATCCCCATAGATTTCCGTAGCGAATACCACGCCATAGGCTGTTTTTTCGGAAGCGCTCAAGATACTCAGCAAACTCTGGTTTGTCTGGCTGGAGATTGCCGATGACGCCCAAGATCATCGGATCCTGCTCGGCGACTTGCAGCGCCCACAGATTGTCTTCTATCCACGGGCTGGCTTCAATTTTGATCGCTCCCACGATGCCAAGCGGTAGTGCTAAGCGGCGGTAGTCGGGCGGCAGGGACACGATTGGCGAATTGCCGCCAGGGCCTGCATACGGAGCGCCTTGCGGGCGTGTGCCGTCGAACAAGTGGATGTGGGTATCGATGATGGGGATTTCATCGAGCAACTGCGCCGCTGGCTCTTCCAGCGGACTACACCACGCGCGTGTTGCAGTCGACCAACCGCTGGCCAATGCGCTGCCGGCCAGTAGGCCGCTAGCAGTTGCGAAGAATCGTCGCGACAGCACGTGGGCTGTGTCGTGGCAATCTGAACGCTGAGCATCCACGTCTTTCCCCTTATCAAGCGGCGCGATTCTCATGCAGCAAGCGCGCGACCAGCGTAATCAGTTTCTTTCGATCGATGGGCTTGGTCATATACTCGGTACAGCCGAATTTAAGACAGGCCTGTCGGTCTCCCTCCATGGCATTGGCGGTGAGGGCGACGATGGGCTGTTGGAGTCCCTTGGCTCGTAGCTCCTGGACGGCCTCACGGCCATTCATGACGGGCATCTGCATGTCCATCAAGATCAGGGCAAATGGTCGCCCCTCAGCCTCCGCCTGCAGGGCCGTGTCGACGGCTTGCCGTCCATCTTCCACCACCGTAACCTGCGCACCACAAGCCTCAAGGAAATATTTGCCCACGCGCCACACGTCGCGACGATCGTCGGCCAGTAGGATGCGCGCATCGATGGTCGGGCGTGGATCGTGTTCCACATGTTGTCTGAGCGGGCGAACATCGCTGGGCTGTGCGAGTTGCTGGCGCTGAGCATCGGTGACGGGGAGCGCGAGCGTAAAGCAACTCCCCTGCCCCGCTTGGCTAGTCACGTGGATCGCGCCGCCCATGGCACACGCCAAGCGCTTGCTAATTGTCAGTCCGAGTCCTGTGCCCCCAAACCGCTGGGCAGTTTCAGGACTGGCCTGGGTAAAGGGTTGGAAGATGCGTTCCAACTGGGCGGGAGTCATGCCAATGCCCGTGTCGGACACCTCGAACAGCAGCAGTGTTTGCTCAGCATCCAGTCTAATCGAAACCCGGACCTCCCCTTCATCTGTAAATTTGAGCGCATTGCCGATCAAGTTGACTAAAATCTGGCGCAAGCGAACGCGGTCGGCGGTGATCGTTTGGGGGATCGGATTGTTCCATTCAAAGATCAGCGGAATGCCTTCTTCGACCGCGCGGACGTTCATCAGCAAACGGACGTCTTCTATGGTTTTCGGTACATCGACAGGCTGTTTAGAAATGCTCAACTTGTCAGCTTCGATCACGGACAGGTCTAGCATATCGTCCAGCAGGGCCAGCAGATACTTTCCGTTGCGGGTGATGCTGTCTACTTTGTCGATAAAAGAGGGGGCAGTCGATTCACCGCGCAGTATCTCTGCAAAGCCGAGCACGGCGGTCATCGGTGTGCGCAGTTCGTGGCTGACGTTAGCCAGTAGAGCCGACTTAGTCTTGTTTGCCTTCTCGGCCGCGCGATTGGCCTGCTCTAAGTCCTGGAGCATGCGCACCTGCTCGGTGATATCCCGCGCAATTTTTGATGCGCCCATGATCTGACCATGCGAGTTCTTGATAGGTGAAATGGCTAGGGAGATGTCCACCAGCGAGCCATCTTTGCGTCGGCGCAAGGTTTGGAAGTGGCGAATGTGCTCGCCTCTGGCAATTTTGCCAATGATCTCATGTTCTTCACTTACGCGGTCGTCCGGTATCAAGCGTACGATAGACGTACCAACAATTTCATCAGCCGTATAACCGAACAGCAACTCCGCAGCGTGGTTCCAACTGGTGATGATACCGTTCAAGGTTTTGCTGATAATCGCGTCATCGGAGGAATCGACAAGTGCGGCTAACAGCGCACGTTCACGCTGCGCGTCAATGCTGTCCGTTACATCGCGCGAGAAAGTCCGCGCGTAGACCAATTGTCCATCTTCGTAGTATCCATTGGAATGGATTAGCACGCGAACTTCCGTCCCCTGCTTATGACGCAGACGGGCTGGATAGTTGTAGATTTCTTGACCGGTGTGCAGCCTATGGAGAATATCCTGTATTACGGATTGCTCGAAGTGGAATTCTGCAACGTTTCGTCCGACGTATTCCTCTGAGGAATAACCGAGCTGCTTTAATTCAGCGTTGTTGGCCCATAGGATCTTGCCGTCGGGGTCGATCTTGTGCAGCCCCTCCATCGCATTCTCTATGAAGTCTGCCAGTTCGCGCTCGGTCCGCTGCCGCGCGGCCACCTCCACTTCCAGCACTAGGGCTTTTTGTTGGAGTCTCGTGACGGCCAGCATTTGATCCTCGACGGAAGCGAGCTGGCTGAAGCTCTCTGCGGGAATGACTCGAGTATGGCAGTGGCAAACTTTCGCCACGGCCATACCACCATTCTGGCCCGCGAACTGCTTAATGGGGTAAGCACACAGCAGCGTTAGTGGATACTCATTGATTAGGGCATGCCAAAGAGCTTCCAACTGGTAGGCTGCCTCGGAGTTGCCCTCTTCCCACAGCACTGCTACCAATTCGCCAAAGGCTTGGATGCGCGGCCAAGTTTTGGCCAGTTCCGCTACGGCTCCTCCCACGACATCTGCAAACCTTTGCGGGCTGGGCATATCGCCACTCATAATGCGCGCTAGGGTATCGTCGGCGAGCAGCACTAAGCACTGCCGTTGTTCCATTGCGAGTTGGAGATCGACTCCGCGAGACTTCAGCTCAGATTCGATAAGTCGCTGGTGGTCCCGGGTAATGCACACTAGAACCCCCTGCGCTGCAGACAGCGCAGCGCTAATTAACCGGCAAATGGTTTCGACGAGAAACTCGTCCTCCTCATAAAACTGAACTATGTGCTCGGATTCGTTCAGTTTTGGGGCGACTAACTTGGGCATGAAAACCGCATTGGGCGAGGTGGCTACGTGGTGGCGGCTATAGCTAGACAAAATTTTTCCGGGTCTTAGGTTAACCTGCCATTCACTCCCCGTCAATAAAGAACACCGAGAGGCTAAAAGGCTTTCCAGCAGAGTGTTTGCATAACCGATTTAACGGCAAACTATGCGGCAGAAAGGGTCGTGGTGTCGCAATAATCGCAACGACAAGCGTCTGTCCGTGGATCCGTTTCACCGAGGGCTTCGGCGGTGGCAAAGTGTTCGCACATCGACTGCCAGCGGCACTGGGCCGATTCCGCAAATTGCACCATGCGGTCCAAGGCGATACGGCGATCCTCAGACCGGGTTCGCCCTTCGTCAGCTAACCTCTCGATCAGCGACTCGTGCACTTCGTCCACGAGGCACAGCCAGCGGCCGCGGCCGGCCGGTGCGACGACTCCGCGTGAAGCTAGTTGCTGCAGGCAGTTTCGCAAAGTCTGCTGGCCCAGCGGACTAATTTTTTTAAGTTCAGTCAGAGAGACGCCGCCGCGAGCCTCGGCAGAGTCTTGGCTGGCCAGCCGGAGCGTGTGATGTGCCGTGCGGAGCTGACAGGCGTCGATCGCTCCCCCCGCAAATAATTTCTGCAAGTTGACATCGGCGGGGTCATACAGCAACGTGCAGTTGGCCAATTCGCCATCTCGCCCGGCGCGTCCTGCCTCTTGGTAGTAGGCTTCGAGCGAACCGGGAATCTCGTAGTGAATTACTCGCCGGATATCGGGTTTATCGATGCCCAGTCCAAAGGCGTTGGTAGCGAACATGATGGCAGGTGGCCCGTTCATAAACGCAGCCTGCGATCTTTGCCGGTCGTCTTTTTTCATCCGCCCATGGTAGCACAGCGTCGGCAGCGGCAAGTCGCTGAGGGTTTCGCGTAGCCTTTCGGCGGTCTTCGTAGTGGCGCAGTAAACGATGGCCGGCTGGTTGGAATGCAGTTCGCTCGGCTCGCTCAACAGTTGTCGCAGTGTACGCAATTTATGTGCGTCGCCTTCGCAGCGTTCAACAGCCAGGCGAAGATTGTCGCGTTTGACACCGGTGGCAATGATCGCCGGGTCGGCCAACTTGAGGCAGCTAATGATATCCTCCATCGTCTTCTCGGACGCAGTCGCGGTCAGCGCAAGAATAGGAGGATTTCCCAGGCGCGCACGCGCGTGCTGCAGGCAGAGATAGTCGGGCCGGAAATCATGACCCCATTGACTGGCACAGTGCGCTTCGTCGATCACGAACAGATCAACACCAATTTCTGCCAACACGTCGCAGATGTCTGATTGCTGCAGTCGCTCTGGAGTGGTCAATACAAACTCGGCTCGGCCGGACTGAATATCCTCGTGGAAGCGTTTGATCTGCGTCGACGATTTGGAGCTATTGAGAATCGCTGCGTGAAAGCCCACCTCGCGCAAGTGATTGGCTTGGTCCTCGGCGAGCGAGATCAGCGGACTGACCACGACTGTAACCCCTTCAAGCTCCATTCCGGGCAACTGGTAGCAAAGACTTTTGCCCGAACCTGTCGGCATCAGGACCAACGTATCGCGACCCTGCATGGCAGCCGTGCACGCCTCGGACTGTCCGGGCCGGAAGTTCTTGTAGCCGAAACGGTCTTTGAGGCAAGCGCGGAGATTGGCAATATTGGACATGGGCTATGTGCAGTGCTCTTACAGAGTGTTTAGGGACCAAAAAATACTGGCTGAAAAATACCGTGAGGAATATCGTCTGCGGCTCAAGTGGCGAACTGCTGCGTGTTGTTAAGTGAGAATGGAGAGAGCTTTTGAGAGGTGCTTGCGCCACAGGATTTTGTCAGCTATGGCAGCGTAAGGCAAACGGCGGGCCAAATCGTGGGCTTTCACACCGCTAGGCTGGGCGGCCTGCTAGCGACTAGTCGCGAAGGGTCTGAGACGCCTAGTCGCAGTCACATTGCCAAAACGATTGCTACGCGATATTGCAAGGCGGTCGATATCATGCCACCGCTGCGCGTTTCAAACGCTAAAGTCGGGAGCATCGCGCTTGAGAGGCTGCCCG
>JBEBXX010000190.1:0-5455 GCA_040391435.1 Aureliella helgolandensis
CCGCCGCCATGATCGCGATCCTAGCGGCTATGTTGTGGTCGGCAACCCGCAAGAAACGCTCTCTCCCGGCTTGACTGTGCGGCTTGGAACCTCATACTCGCATGGTTCCTGAACACACTAAACCTGGGAGAGTTCAATCAATGCGTCGAGCGAAAATTACGATCGTGGGTGCCGGTAATGTTGGCGCAACTTGCGCACATTGGTGCGCGGCAGCCGAGTTGGGAGACATCGTTCTGCTGGACATCCCACAAGCCGGAGACATGCCTAAGGGAAAGGCGCTCGATTTGATGCAAGCCTCTCCGATAATGGGTTTCGATAGCCATATCGTCGGTACCAGCAGCTACGATGACACGCGCGACAGCGATGTCATCGTCGTCACGGCCGGCATCGCTCGCAAGCCTGGCATGAGCCGCGATGATCTGCTGGGCACCAACGCCAAGATTGTCGGCTCCGTTGCTGAAGAAATCAAAAACAGCTCCCCCAATTCGATCGTCATCGTTGTCAGCAACCCGCTCGATGCGATGGTGCAACGCGTACTGCAAGTCACTGGCTTTCCGCCGAACCGCGTGATTGGACAAGCTGGCGTGTTGGACACGGCCCGCTATCGCACGTTCTTGGCGATGGAGTTGGGCGTCAGCGTCGAAGACATCTCCGCGCTGCTGATGGGTGGCCACGGTGACACGATGGTCCCCATGCCCAGTTGCACTTCGGTAGGCGGTATTCCGGTTGGACAGTTGATCGACGCCAAGCGCTTAGAAGAAATTGTCGATCGCACTCGCAAGGGTGGCGCCGAGATCGTCAGCCTGCTCAAGACCGGTAGCGCGTATTACGCTCCGGCCGCCGCGGTCACGCAGATGGTCGAAGCCATCGTTCGCGACAAAAAGCGGTTGATCCCATGCGCTGCCTATTGCGACAAAGAATATGGCGTGGGTGGCTACTACGTCGGCGTGCCAGTCGTGCTGGGTACTGACGGAGTTGAG
Organism: Aureliella helgolandensis; assembly: GCA_040391435.1. Lineage (GTDB taxonomy): Bacteria > Planctomycetota > Planctomycetia > Pirellulales > Pirellulaceae > Aureliella > Aureliella helgolandensis_A. The sequence goes on from JBEBXX010000190.1 coordinate 981, forward strand.
AAAATCATCGAACTACAATTGACCGACAGCGAGCAAGCTGGTTTCCAAAATAGCGTCAACGCCGTTAAGGAATTAGTGGCAGCCATGGAGAAGTTGGTCTAAGGCAGTTTGTCGATAGCCCGGCGCGTCTTCTCGCTGACGCGTCGGGTCCTTATACTGCGATCAGTATTACCAGTGCAGGGAATGAGCAGTGTAGGGAATGAGCAGTGCAGGGTTCGACTAGAGTGCTATCTTGCAACAGCAATGCTAGCACTACTGTGTAAAGTCTCTGTTCTGCCGTTTGAAATGTCCCATTTCGAGATCCTTGGACGAAGTCCGGACGCTGACGTTGACTTGTGAGCCTCAGACGAATAAAAACCATGTCAGAGAGTTGAGGCAAAGCGATTCGATTCGCGGAAGTTTTGCGTGATCTACGCGACTCATCAAAAAAACTTCTCCTTCATTCCACCCTTTAAGAATTGGCGCCCCATGCGAAACCGTCTCCCAAGCTTCTCGGAGCTGACTGGTCGATTCGAAAAATTGCATGACTCTAGCCCCCTATCGGGCGATATTTCCGAGGCCCCAGAACACGCGTATCTGGATCAGCAAGTGTGTCTGTTTGGTCCCGAACGTTACGAACCTCGCTACGACTATCCACTGATCGTGTGGTTGCATAGTTGCAATAGTTCCGAGCGCGAGCTTGAACAACTGATGCCGGAGCTGAGTTTGCAAAATTACGTTGGCTGTGCACCTCGAGCCACCACCGCGTGCGATCCGCAAGGGCACCACTTCCGCTGGGGCCGCTCAGCGGCTGCCACCGCAATCGCCGAAGAGTTGGTGTTCGGTGCGATCGAAACGGCCTGCTCGCAATTCTCCATCGATCGCCAAAAGATTTTCTTAGCCGGTTTTGGCAGTGGTGCCAGCACGGCTTGGCAAGTAGCGCTGCGTTATCCCAAACGCTTCGCCGGAATCGTTTCCATCTGCGGTCAGTTCCCTACGCAACAACAATCGCTATGCAATCTAGCTCAAGCGCGCGAGCTGCCGACTCTGTGGATGGTGGGCGCCGAATCGCCCACCTGCGGCGTTCCTCACCTGTGCGACGCGTTGCCTGTCATGCACAGCGCCAGCCTGCAAGTGGCCATTCGCCAGTATCAATGTGGTAACGAACTGTTGAGCAACATGCTGTTGGACGCCAATAGTTGGCTGATGGAGCGAGTTACCAACCAAGCCGCTAACTTCGACAATTCGCGCGAAGAGAGCTTTTCAAAAAACTGAGCAAAACCTCTCGCAAGAGGCGATCCTCCGTTTCGCTCCCCCACCAACCTGCTGGCCCCGCACAGCCTTCTGCTCTCCCCCGGACGACCTATTCGTTAGATACTGCCTAATCGTTTCGGGCTACGATTCTTTCTTTTGCAGAACTCAACTACTGCAGGTGCAGGCTTGCATCGCTATAGCCCGATGGCAGAGTTAGTTAAGCGGCGGCGGAACTAATCGTTTGCAGTTCTCACCCCAATTTAGGCCGCTCTCCGATCGATGTCCCTCGGGACTCTCGATGCTGAAGTAGGCTGGATAGAGGCGCAAGGCGATGTCTAAAAAGAAACTGATGCTGATCGGCGGAAGCAGCCTGGTCGCCCTATTGGGCTTCGGTGCGATTTTCACATTTATGGTTGGCAGCAATGACCTTGCTTCAGGCGAGCAACTGAAAATTGCTATGGGCTTGTTGGACAAAGGGCGGTGGGACTTGGCTGGCCATATCGCTCTCAGTCTAGAGCCCCAGGTCGATTTGGAAACCAACTCCAATTGGCACTATGTGCGAGGGGTTGCGAAACTGCAGTCCGTAGCTGAAGAGGTCGACAGTCCAGAGAATCGTCGCGTCCTGCTAGATGCCACCCAGCACTTATTGAAGTCCGAAGAGCTGGGATTTCCGATTGGCTATCTCGGGCAGGGCCAGTTCTACTTGGGCTGGTGCCAATTCAACACGTACCACTGGGATGCGGCCATCGAGCGGTTGCGGAACATCGACCAACTCTGGCCAGAGAAGCGCAGCGATGCGCTGCGTATGGAAATTGAATCCCAACTGCACAAGTCACCGCCTGACTTGATCGCCGCACAGCAGGCACTCGAACGCTGGCGGTCGATTCCCGGCGTATCGGCACCGGAGCGCGCGCGGATGGATATAGCCCAGGCCAATTTGGCGTTTCTGCGCGGAGAAGCGCTGGAGTGTGAAAGGCTATTGAGCAAGATTACCGGGACCTCTCCGGAGAGATCGCGTGCGCAACTGCTGCGCGCGCGGTGGCGCTTGGCTCAAGCCCTCGCCGGCATGCAGGATCCATCGGACGCACGTTCGAAATTGTTAGACGAAGCTGCGGAGATCACGCGGTCGCTTAAGATGGCGGCCGATACTCCCAATGATCTGCGCCGGCAGGCTACCTATCTGTCTGGCAAAGCCCTCCGCGCGCTAGGGGCATTCCAGGAAGCATTGAGTACGTTCAGCGCGGCGAGGCTGAGCAGCCCACGTTCGGCTGAGGCGTTCGCCGCGGGTATTGAAGAAGCTGAAATGTTTGTGGAGCAAAGCGAACTTGATGAAGCCAACGACACTTTGCACGCTTTGCTGCGCAATTTGGAGGATCCCACGCTATTTAACGAGACGTGGATCACGCTGGCCGAATTTCGTGGGCGCTTGCTGACCATCGGTCGTGATTACCGCGAGATGCAAGAATACGAGCGGGCACTCGAACTATCCGAGTTGCTAGGTCTGACCTTTCCTCGCTCCGATTCAGTGAGGCTCAGGGCCGAGACGTTTGAGCAGTGGGCCTCCACGCTGGCCGCGCAGAAGGAAAAAGATAAAATCGATGCGCTGCTTGACACTCGCGCCAAAGTCCGAGAAAAATATCAATCCGCCGCCGCCCACTACGATGCACTGGCCCAACTGGAACTGCGCTCTGCCGAATATCCGAATATTTTGTGGAGTGCGATTGCTAACTACCAGCGGGCCGGCGATCTGGAGCGTGCCAATGTGCTGCTGGTGGACTACCTGCGCTATGAGGAGCGCACCAAACGGCCACGCGGGTTGTTAGCCCTAGGTAAAAACTTTGTGGACCTGGGCCAGTGGCAGAAGGCCATCGAGCCGCTGGAACGCTGTCGCATCGACTACCCGACCCATCCCACCAGTTTTGAAGCTTGCTTGCTGGCCTCCAAGGCTCTCTACGAACTGGACCGATTAGACGAAGCGAGCGCGCTGCTGGAAGACAATCTATCTGGCAGCACTAGCTCCCTGCGTCCAACCAGCGACATTTGGCGCGACTCGCTTTTTCAATTGGCCCAGACACGCTTTCGCCAAGGCGACGAGTTGCTGCTGGAAATGCGTCTGAACCCAGACACACCGGTCGATGTGCAACAGGCGCAGTTGAAGACCAGTCTCGAGAGCTTTTTGAATGTCGTCGACCAACTTGGAGGCTTTGCGTCGCGTTACCCGCAAGACCCACGACACCTAGATGCGCTGTACTTAATAGCCAAGTCGCACCATTTGGCCGCCGAGACGCCTCAACAATTGCTTGCCGCTAGTCCACAACTGGTCGAACCCGCCAAGCGCAAGTTGCTCCACCAACGGAGACAACTGCTCGAGCAGGCGCTGGCTGACTATCGCAAACTGCATCAGACAATTATTCAAGAGCAAGATTCACTGACGCTTTCTGCGGACACCAACGTGCTCGTCCGCAACTGCTACTTTGGAGAGGCCGATACGCTGTTTGAGCTCGGGCGTTGGGACGAAGCGATCGCCGCCTATCAAAACGTGGCCAGTCGCTTTCTCAACAAACCGGAATCGCTTGAGGCGCTATTGCAGATGTCTGAGTGCTATCGCAAGCTAGGGCAAAAGGATGTGGCCAAGCGCGTCTTGACTCAGGCCGAACAAATGCTCGGACGCATTCCCCAGGAGTACGACCCGGAGTTTATCCGCCTCACGCGTACAACACGCAGCGGATGGTCCGATCTGCTCGGATCGCTGAGCAAATGGGACTGAGCCGTTCGTCTGCAGGCTGATCGCCGCACCCAACCTCAAACAAGGAGCTCGCCGATTTGGCTTGGCATTTCCTTTGTGAATTATCCGACATTCCAGCCAATGCTGGCCGCGAATTCGTCGTCCATGCGCGGGTCGTGGCTGTGTTTCGCAGTCCGCAGGGTCTATTTGCCATCGACGGAATGTGCGCGCACCAGGGTGGCCCGATCGCCCAGGGACAACTCGACGGCGACTGCATTACCTGCCCCTGGCACGGTTGGCAGTACGACATTACCGACGGGCGCAATCTACTGACGGGCCAACACATGCTCGACTGCTTTCCGATAGAGTTGCGGGGCGCGGCCGTGTGGATCGATGTCGAGTAGTGGGGTATGCATCCTGCTTGCCGCGTGGGGTATGCATCCTGCTTGCCACGTGGGGTATGCATCCTGCATGCCTCAACTCCAAAGTCCTCGCAAGCTAGAAGCTTACGCCACCG
>JBEBXX010000191.1:0-5439 GCA_040391435.1 Aureliella helgolandensis
CTTGAGCCCAGCCGATATCGCTGCCCCGTTGCGAAGCATCTTATGCAAGCAGAGAAACGTCCGCGTGATCTGCGATGAAGTGCAGGGCATCGACGCCGAGGCTCGACAAGTAAAGGCGGGCTTTGGCAACATCCCCTACGACTATCTGTTGCTGGCCTGCGGCGCGCAGCACAGCTACTTCGGACACGATGAATGGGAACAGTTTGCGCCAGGCTTGAAGACGATCGAGCAAGCCACTGAGATCCGCCGACGCGTGCTAGTGGCCTTTGAGAAAGCCGAGCTGACCGAGGACCTGGAGCAGCGTCGCCGGTTGCTAACGTTTGTAGTCGTTGGCGGAGGACCTACCGGAGTTGAATTGGCGGGTGCCATTGGCGAAATGAGCCGCTTCACACTGGCTCGGGATTTTCGCAACATCGACCCCTCGCTGGCCCGCGTGATCTTGATCGAAGCTGGCCCGCGGCTGCTACCGATGTTCCCCGAAAAATTGGCCAGCCGCGCTATGCGAGATCTTGAATCGCTGGGCGTCCAGACATGGACCAACAGCTTGGTCACGCGCATCGATGAGAGTGGCGTTGATGTATCGAGCGATCGCATCCAGGCTTCCACGGTGCTCTGGGCGGCTGGCGTACAGGCTTCTAAGATCGGCGAACAAGCCGGGTTCAACCGCGATCGACAGGGGCGGATCTTAGTCCAACCCGACCTGAGCATCGCCGCGCATCCGGAGATCTGCGTGGCCGGTGACCTATGTAGTTTGACCGACAAGTTCGGCAAACCCCTGCCGGGAATTGCTCCCGTAGCCATGCAGCAAGGCCGGCATTTTGCCAGGCTAATCAAGGCCGACCTGAACCAGACGCCGCGGCCGGAATTCAACTATGTCGACAAAGGGCAAATGGCCACGATCGGCCGGAGTTGTGCCATTGCGCAGATCGGCAAAGCTCATCTCACTGGCTTCCCGGCTTGGATGGCGTGGTTGGTCGTCCACATCTACTTTCTGACCGGCTTTCGCAATCGCCTGTTTGTGATTTTGAGTTGGACCTGGTCCTTCCTCTCATTCCGGCGTGGGGCGCGCTTGATCGTAGCTAAGAACTGGAGATTTTACGATCGCCCCGCCACGGCTGCACCACCCGCGCCGACGCCAGTCCTATCCAACCTCGACGAGCCCCACTAGTCTGCTCCATTTCCACAGAACAATTCTCCCTCGCCTGCACTTCTTCGTGATTGGTCGCTGGCTAGTTTGCCCACCGCCAGACAACTGCCCTTTAGGCAGTGCTAAAGAACGACGCCGCGGCGCTTCGGTCGGTCGCGACTCGGCATATGGCGCGCGCAAATTTTCTAACCGCACATCTTCTAACCTCTGTTTTGCGGCTGAGGGACTTGAATTCACGGGCCTTCCAACTGCCATCAAATCAGCGAGTTGATAGGTGTACAGAAACTGCGTGCGCGGAGACGCGGAGGTCCGCAGGTCCTGCACCTTTTTGGGGGGAGCGGCCGGTTTAGGTGTTGCGAACGGTTGAAAGGATTTTATAATTTGTATCGACGAACGGAGTGTGTTGAACTAGCCAAGGAAGATTAGGGAGTGGTCTGTGGCAAGTCAGTTGCGAGAGCAAGCCATCCGAGACAATTCTCGTGCGGCGTCGAGTTGCGATTCCAACAGAGCGGTTCAGCCGCAGCCCGGCGAGACGCACGCTCCGGTCGACGAGTCGATCCTGGGCGACTACCGGCTCAACCGAGAGATTGGGCGGGGCGGCATGGGTATCGTCTATGAGGCCACTCAATTATCGTTGCGTCGCAGTGTGGCTCTGAAGATTCTGCCGTTCGCGGCGGTGCTCGACGAACAGCAAGTAGCGCGCTTTCGCAATGAGGCTCAGGCGGCTGCCTCTCTGCATCATCCGCACATCGTGCCGGTCTTCGCTGTGGGCTGCGAGCGCGGGGTGCACTACTATAGTATGCAGTTGATCGATGGCCGCACGCTCGATCAAGTCTTTGCCGAACTGCGGCCGCAGCGCGCAAGCCGTTCGGAAGCTGGCGGCAAAGCTGATAAGCCTGAACGGCAGGCGGCTGCAGAGAGAATCGCATGCCCGCACCAAGCTGGCGACTTGGCAGATCAGACGACCATGGAGGCACCCAAGGTCCCGCTTGAAATTCCTGCCAGCCCCAGTTCTACGGTCGCCCGAGAAAAACCATCCGGCTTCGGCAGCGACTCCACCCAGGCGCACAAACTGAGCCAGGCCAGCACGGTACAGTCGGTTCGCAGCCGTAGCTACGTTCACCATACCGTTGAATTGATGATCTGCGTGGCCGAAGCGCTGGACTTTGCCCATCGCCAGGGCGTCGTTCACAGAGACATCAAACCATCGAATCTTCTAGTCGATTCGACCGGCAAGATTTGGGTGGCCGATTTTGGACTTGCTCGTGTTCGAGGGGTAGGGAATTTAACAGTTGCCGGCAGCGTGCTGGGGACTGCTCGGTATATGAGTCCCGAGCAGATTAAAGGCCAGCCGCAAGAGATCGATCATCGCACAGACATCTATGCGTTGGGGATCACCTTGTATGAGTTGCTTACGTTAAAACCGGCGTTCAAGGGGGCCAATCGGGAACTGCTGTTCAGGGCCATCGAAAGTGAGGAACCGGTACCTCCACGACGACTCAATTCCACCGTAGCCATCGACTTGGAGACGATCGTTCTCAAGGCAATCGCCAAAAACCAAAGTGATCGCTACGCAACGGCTGGCGAGATGGCCGCAGACATGCGTCGATTTTTGGAGGGCAAGCCCACGCTTGCGCGGCGGCCGACACCGCTCGATCGGGCTTTCAAATGGGCGGTGCGGCGGCAGCGCCTAGTTGTTGCTTCACTGTGCATGTTACTGTTAGCTGTGCTCGGATTGGCCTCCGCCACTGCGTTGATCACGCGTGAGAGTCGGCTCAAAGATCAAGCCATGGCCGAAGCCCGCTTTCACTTGGATCAGGCACATGTCCTGGTTGATCGACTAGGTGGATTGGTGAATCGACGTTTGGCTGACGTCGAGGGTACGGCCGAGCTGCGGAGCGAAGTGCTGCGCGAGGCCGAACGCCATTATGCTGGTTTTCTGCGTTACGCCAGTCAAGATGCAGTCCTACGGAGCGAACTAATCAAGGTCCACTATCGCTTGGCTGCCACCTATCGCGAGCTGGGAGAGTTCTCTGCGGCTGAGCAAAAATATCGACAGGCCATCGCCGCCTACGAGGCACTGCAAGCACAGACGCAAGGGAGCTGGGAAATACAGGCCGATTTAGCGCTATGCTGGCACAACTTGGCCGCGTTGCAGCAACAGCGCGGGCACTACGCCGAGGCGATCGCGAGCTATCGCGCGGCGACTAAGCTACAGGACGATCTATTGCAACGCAATGAATTGATAGGACACCATGCTCTGTTGCAAAGCAATGCATTATTGCGACACAATGCGCCGGTACAACGCCGAGAACTGGCCCATCGCAGAGAGCTCGCGTCCCGCCTGCTGCCAGAATGGGCTATGACGCGGAACAATTACGGATTGTTGCTGTGGCAGTGCTCCGATTGCCAACAGGCAGTGGACCTACTCAGCCAGACCCACGCCCGTTTGCTCGCTCACCTGGAACTTGCACCCCAGGATCACGTCGTGCGACAACAGCTTGTCGAGTGCCGCAACTCGTTGTTTGCCAGCTTGCTGGATGACGATCTCGCGCGGGCCGAAAACCTACTCAAGGCCAACATTGCCGATCTCGATACGCTTTCGAAGACTAGCGAGCCGAATTCTCGCGAAGCCTTAATGTCCGAATTCCTGGTCACGCGGCAGTCGGTAACTTGCCAGTTGGCGGTATGTCAGAACAACCTCGCCACGGTGCTGGGGCGTGCGGGCCAACGCGATCAAGCCTTGCGCGTGGTTCGCAAAGCGATTAATGAGCTGGAGCTAATCGTCGCCCAGCACCCCAGCGACTTTAATGCCATTGAGCAATTGGCAGTGACCAACAACAATCTAGGCCAACTGCTATGGCTGGAGCGGACCGATCAGCAGGCGGCTACAGCGGCCTTTCACGCCGCTGAGAAATCGCTCCGCAACCGCGCGCAGCGTAGCGATAGCGGTTCGGAATCGTTGAGCCGCTTGGCGGGCGTGTTGCACAATCTGGGAATGGTTCACCATACCCAGGGACACAACTCCGTCGCCATCGACTACTTGACCGAAGCCATGGAATTGCAAGCTCAGGCGGTGAAGCAGGTTCCCTTTCATGTGGGCTATCGCAAGTTTTTGGAGGAGCACCGCGAACTACTGGATCAAGTTCTGAGTGAGTTCAAAAGTTCGCAGGCGGTGGAGGTCGTGGCTGCTCAAGCTACGGAGGCTCACGGCTAGCGCTATCGAGCTGCGCAGTTCAAACAGCTACCGAGGTGTAGACTGCGCAGCGCACCACGGGAAGTTAGGCCGGTCTTGAAAATGGATTATCAAACACAGCAACTTCGATCGGAGCGTAGCATGAAATCGCTACTACGCGTAGAGGCTCTGGAATCACGCACCCTGTTTGCGGGCCTGTGTGGAATCACCCCCACGCCGCTGCAAGCCCCATGGGAGTCGACTCCTGCGCCTGCAGCAGAAGTCGCCGCGATCCACGAGGCAAGCGACGAGGCGTTGCGAGTGCTGAGCGGACTGCAGTCACAGGCCGACTTGCGGCCGGCGGCTGACCTGCTGCGCACGCAGGTTGACCTGCTGCCGCCGGAAGTCGACTTGCCGCCGGACGTCAGTTTGCCGCCCGCCGCCAGTGACTTGACGCGGGCAGATGTCAACTTGCCGCAAGCTGATGCCAACTTGCCGCGGGCTAATGAAGATGTGTTGCTGCCAGATGCTGAATTGCCTCCGCCAGATGCAATAGATCCAGACTCAGTTCCGCAGGTGGATCCGCCGAGCAGTTCCGGCGATTTTCAAAGCGGGCAGACACCTCCAGTTAGTCACCCGAGTACGCCAGGTGACGCTGACGGTACAGGAGTCGTCGAGGGAGTTGGCGACGCGGAGATGACGGACAACTCTGAGCTTAAATCCGACTCAGACAATAGCCCACCGACCAGTTCGCTGACTCCTTCCTGTCCGCCCGTGCCAGAACCGGCGGAAAAGTCGACTGCGGCACCAGCCCCGTTGGCGGATGCGAGTGCGCGAGCCGCTGCGCAGCCCGCAGCCGCATTTGCGTCGCTGTTTGTTAGCGCTGCTTCTGCCTCGCAGGAGGAGCAGACGGTAACCTCGCCGGTCGCGCTCGGAGGAATTGCGGAAGATTCGTCTGCGTTCCAATACTTCACCCCGCTCAGTCGCCGGCGGGATGCTGATGAAAGTCTCGCCGCGGTGCCGTTGGCCAACGTCGCAGTAAGAGAGACGTTTATTGCATTTGCGTTGATGACCAAGCGCGATCTAGAGGACTACGGACGTGGACAAGCCGCCGGCG
>JBEBXX010000192.1:0-5393 GCA_040391435.1 Aureliella helgolandensis
CTTACAACTCTCCGACGGGCAGATGTTAGTGCTGTAGTCGACTGACAGCGTTTGATGAGCTTGGTCCGGGCGGGCTGTCGACTTGCTTGGCGAAACACTATCATAACAAGCCAGCAAACTTAGATTTTCTCACTCAAGACTTTTTAGGGCAGGTATGCATGGGCCATACGCTCGATTGGAAAAACAGCGGCGACCCGCGCGATCTGGTGCATATCGCGGTTCAAGCACTGGTGGAAGGACATCTGGTAGCGCTCCCGGCGGAGACGGCCTACCATGTTTTCGCCAGTGGGCTGCGGCCTGACGCGGTAGAGAAATTGGTCGGCCTGTCTCAACACCAGCGAGCGCGTCGGCCGTGCATCTTTCTGCGCTCGCCTCAGGAAGCTCGCGATTACTCGCCCAGCCTATCGCGCGTGGCCACACGGATGGTCTATCGCGGCTGGCCTGGACCGCTGGTGCTGGAGTTGGGCGCGGACCAGGACGAGAGTCTGTCGAGCAGTCTACCGCAGACGGTTCGCAGTCAGTTGCTGTTAGAAGGCAAATACCTGCCGCAGAGGGTGGCCGCTCACGATGCGATTGTGCAAGCCATGCGGCTGATGCCGGGCCCACTGGTCGCCGCCTCCATGGTCGACCCACAAGGCAATCCGATTTGCAGCGGTGAAGATGCCAGCCGCGCGGCGGCCGATGCCGTGGCCGTAGTTATCAATGACGGTCCCACCCACTACGGCGGTTTTGCTTCCACCGTGCGCATCGACGGCAATACCTGCCAGATGATCGCCCCGGGGGTAATCGAGTTCGAAGCGCTGCAGCGCATGAGCCAGTTTATGGTACTGCTGGTATGCACTGGAAACACTTGTCGCAGCCCTATGGCAGAAGTTATTCTGCGCGATCTACTGGCCAAGCGGTTTCCGCACTTGTTCAGTGGCCCCTGGCCGCCAGCGACCATCGCCTCGGCCGGCTTAAGCGCCTTTCCAGGGGGTCCGGCGGCCAGCGAAGCCATCTCGGTTATGAAAAAGCGCGGGATGAACCTGAGCAATCATCAGAGCCATTCCATTACCGAACGCACGCTGCGCCAAGCGGATTTAATCTTGGCCATGACTGGCTCACATCGCTCGGCGATTATAGAACGCATGCCAGAGCTAAGTTGCAAAGTGCATCTAATCAGCGGCGGCAACAACGACGTCTCAGATCCTTTCGGGGGGGATGAGTCGGGCTACGAGCTTTGTGCGGATGAGTTGACGCAATATTTGCATAGCTGGTTGAATTTGTTTGAAGAATCCTGGTTTCCTGCCTGGCAGGGTGACGTAAATTAGCAGTTGATCGCAGCGGTGGTGTAAAATGCAGGCCGCTCGACGTGCAGACTTGTTCCCTCTCCCTTCCGTTTCTCCATGCGGTGTTCTTCACCATGCGTATATCCATTGGCAGCGACCATCGGGGTGTACATATAAAAACCCGGCTGATTGCATCCCTAATTTCCGCGGGCCATGAAGTGGCGGATCTGGGAACCGAGGGCGAAAGCAGCGTGGACTATCCCGATTTCGCATCTGCCGTCTGTCGCCGCGTCGCCCAGGGCGAGGCCGATCGCGGCATTCTCATCTGTGGGACGGGGATCGGTATGGCCATCGCCGCCAACAAATTCAAAGGTGTCCGTGCGGCCAATTGCTACGATCAAGTCATGGCTGAGCTGTGCCGACGCCATAACAACGTTAACGTCTTATGTCTGCCCGGCGATTTGATCGGCGATGGGCCGGTCGACGAGCTGGTCAATGTGTGGTTGTCTACCGAGTTCGAAGCGGGGCGGCACGAGCGACGACTGGAAAAGATCGTGCAGATTGAAGATGAGCATGAGCCCCGTAACGAGCCATAGCAACTGGCGGTAGCGTGTCACAGCGAGCGAACGAGCAACTTCCCACCATCAGCCGACCTCTCCTGGCCGGCTTTCAGTGGTTTGTCGCTGTCTACCTTGGGAGGAACTTTCATACCGTGGCCATCCACCGCCAAGGGCCATCTGTCCGCGGCGCGGCTGTGCTGCCTGACAGCCTAACAATACAACCCACCGACAGGCTGGTGGTGTATGCCAACCATGCCTCTTGGTGGGACCCGCTGGCGGCTATCTTCCTTGCTCAGCGTCTGTTCGCTCCGTGGGCCATGTATGCGCCGATCGACGCGGTGGCCCTGCGGCAGTATCCCATGTTCGCGCGCATGGGGTTCTTTGGAGTCGAACAAGACAGTCCGCGAGGTGCCGCCGAGTTCCTGCTTGCGGCGAATCGCATTCTTAGTCGACCGGCGACTTCCTTGTGGCTAACGCCGGAAGGACGTTTTGCCGACGCGCGCGATACGGCAGCCGAGCTGATGCCGGGCCTTGCCCACCTCGCCTGGAAAGTTTCCCAGCCACAGCAACCGCCGCTGCAGCGCGAGTCCGGTGGTGCCTGTCAAGCGGCGGCTGGGAGCGACGGCACGGCGCGCCAATCTCGTGTATGGTTTCTGCCGCTGGCGGTCGAATATACGTTCTGGGAGGAGCGCCAGCCGGAGTTGCTCATGCGGTTCGGCCAACCGCTATGTTCAGCAGAGTTGCCAACGCGGTCCAAGCAGCAATGGGATCGCGCATTGACCGAGCGCCTGCGCACGGCTCAAGCCGAATTGGCGGCGCCGAGCATTGCGCGGGATGCCGAGCAGTTTGAAGTTTTGCTAGGGGGCAGCAGCGGGACGTACTTCGTGTACGACTGGTGGCGCACGTTGTGCGGATGGATCGGCCGCAGACAAGTTCAAATTTCGCACGGGCAGAAGTTTAATCGACGTTAGCTGTTTCTGCCCCCTAAACTTGCTAGAATAGTCGTTTTTCCGCCAGTGCATCGTAGGCAACCGCATTGCTCGCTGCTAGCGTCGTCAGCCATCGTCGACCTGCGACTAGGTGCAGGGCGCGAATCAGAGAGTTGATCGCAAAAGGATCGCACGCATGAAGTTGACTTCGGGAGTCATAACGCAAAAAAAGGTTTGGTCGGAAGGGCTGTTTACGCTGTCTGTGGAAGCACCCGAGGTCCTACCTTTCGAACCGGGGCAGTTTCTGCAGCTCGGCACAGATACTCCGCACGGCCACGTGATCCGTCCCTACAGTGTCGCGTCACCTCACGGCAGGCTACTCGACTTCTTCATCGTGCTGGTGGAGGATGGCAAACTGACGCCGCACCTGTGGAGCAAGCAGGTGGGCGACCCGGTAGAGGTGAGCCTCAAGGCGGCGGGCAGCTTTGTTTTAAGCCGCGCTCCTGACGGGCAAATTTTGTGGTTGATTGCCACGGGTACCGGATTAGCGCCCTACATTGCAATGCTGCGCACCGAGGCGCCGTGGCAACGCTACGCCAAGATCGTAGTCGTACACGGTGTGCGGCATGAGGCTGACCTGGCCTATCAAGAAGAGCTGGCGTGTTATAAGGAACGCTATGGCGATCGATTCGACGCGGTGCCCGTGGTCTCGCGGGAGCAATGCCAGGGCGCTCTGCATGGTCGTATAACCACCTGCATCGCCAACGGCTCGATAGAGGCGGTCGTAGACCACTCGTTCACCCCCGACTGCTGCGTCATGATGTGCGGCAATCCCGACATGTTAGCCGAGACCGAGCGACTGCTCGGCGAGCGAGACATCAAGCGGCACAAGCCCAAAGAACCGGGGCAGATCGTGCTAGAGCGCTATTGGTGAGAGCACAGCCCCAGACTCGGAACGCGCGTCGCGCTGTTACGAGCCCTGGGGAGGGGTCTTACCAGCGAGCTAGGCTACTTCCCACGTGTCGCCGCTGTTGAAAAGTTTGTTGAGATCTCCCACGCCGCGCTTGGCGACGGCCGCATCGACTTGCCCACGCACTGCGTCCTCAAAGACTGGCATGTCGACATCGCGGAAGACGCCGATCGGCTCGGGGAATTCGGGGTAGCGCATCCTGGCGAGCAGATGCACCAGCGTCGTATCGGACTTTTCATCGTGGAATAGCAAGTCGTCGTGGCTCACGCTGCCGTCGGTCAAGCTCACGACTTCCGGGCGCAGGCCGTTGAGCCGAATTCCCTTGTCGCGATTCTTGCCGAAGATCATGGGCTTGCCATGCTCCAGTTCGATGGTGGTATCTTCGCGAGTGGCCTTGTCCTGCGCGTAGCTGAATGCGCCGTCGTTAAAGACATTGCAGTTCTGGTAGACTTCGACCACCGCTGCGCCGCGGTGCTGGGCCGCCCGCAGCAACGTGGCCGAGAGGTGTTTGATGTTGACATCGACGCTGCGCGCGATGAACGAAGCTTCGGCACCCAACGCGATCGAGATGGGGTTCAGCGGATGATCCACGGCACCCATCGGCGAACTCTTGGTGACTTGCCCCGTGGGGCTGGTCGGCGAATACTGGCCCTTGGTCAGACCGTAGATGCGGTTGTTGAACAGCACCATGGTCAAATTCACATTGCGGCGGAGCATATGGATGAAGTGATTGCCACCGATGCTCAGTGCATCGCCGTCACCGGTGATTACGAACACCTTCAGGTCCGGTCGCGCCACGCGTAGTCCGGTGGCTACAGCCGGTGCGCGGCCGTGAATGCTGTGCATACCATACGTGTTCATATAGTACGGAAATCGGCTGGAGCAGCCGATGCCCGAGATGAAAACGATGTCCTCCAGTGGCAACCCAAGGTTGGGGAGCATCTTTTTCATTTGCGCTAAAATGGAGTAGTCACCACAGCCTGGGCACCAACGAATGTCTTGATCGCTGGCGAAATCGTTGGCACTTAGAACGGGTAGAGCAGCGCTCATCGGATGGTCTTCAACTTGAAAAAAGGAGTGGAGTCGAGCGACGTAGGTGCCAAGCTTAGCTGGCTTGCGACTGCAGCTTTACAGCCGCTGACGATTGCGAGCCGCTGGTCATTTCTTCGATCTTCTCCACTAGTTCGGTAACGGAGAAGGGTTTGCCTTGGACTCGGTTGTAGCCCACGGCATCCACCATGTACTTGGAGCGAATCAGCATGCGGAGTTGGCCCAGGTTCAGCTCGGGGATCAACACCGACTCGTAGCTGCCCAGAATCTGCCCCAGGTTACTGGGGAAGGGATTCATGTGTCGCAGATGGCAGTGGGCCACGCTACGTCCCTCTTGGATGGCTTTTAGCACGGCCGTGCGGCAGGCACCGTAGGTACCGCCCCAAGATAGCACCAGTAGTTCGCCTTCATTGGGCCCAGTAACTTCCTGCACCGGAATCACCTTCGCTACGTTGGCTACCTTCTGAGCGCGGATGTGGACCATCTTTTCGTGGTTGGCCGCATCGTAGCTAACGTTGCCAGTCCCGTCTTGCTTTTCCAGTCCACCCACGCGGTGCATCAATTCGGGCGTACCAGGGATGGCCCAGGGACGCGCCAAATTGGCATCGCGCGAATA
>JBEBXX010000193.1:0-5393 GCA_040391435.1 Aureliella helgolandensis
GTCCCCGACATCGCCTGGCGCCTGCCCTGCCACCCGGGCCCCCCCCCCACCGCCGACGACCAAGGCCACCTGCTGCACGCGGGGCAATTGCTGACCAGCCAGCGACTGCGAAAGATGATCAGCGTGTTTCTGCTCGACCGCGACTTTAGCAATCCGCACGACTCGATCGTGGCCAGTTGGCCCCACTCGGCCGACTGTCACGACCACGGTGACGGCCCGTTGCTCAGCGGCCACGCCGTGATCATCGACATCTTTCCACGCAGCCAAGCCAGTGGCTATTGGGGCGACTGCACGCGCACCGTCGTTCACGGCCAGCCCAGTGAAGAAATCGTGCGAATGCACGCCGCTGTGGTAGCCGCTAAGCGTGCCGCCACTGCCGCCGCTACGGCAGACGCCTCGGCGGATAGCGTGCACAGCGCAACGAAACGCGAGCTACAAGCGCACGGCTACGAGTTCCAGCGGGGTGCGATCTCGGACTCACCGGTCATGCCGCACGGCACCGGACACGGCATTGGGCTCGAGGTCCACGAACCGATTCTACTGGATGATAATGGCGGGACACTGATGGCCGGCGAGGTGCTGACGATCGAGCCGGGCCTGTATAGCCGAACGTTTGGAGGCGTCCGCGTCGAAGACATGGTAGCCATTACCGACGGCCAGCCGCACAACTTCAACAGCCTGCCCGAAGGGCTGTGCTGGAAGTAGAACGGCTGTCCCAGCCGTTTCAGTCCTTCAGACCTCTGCAATAATCAAGCAGTTTGGAGCATTGTTCAAGGTTCTGAACGGCTGGGACAGCCGTTCTACGTTCTGATTCCAAACGGCTGGGACAGCCGTTCTACTCGTCGAGCGAATCGCCGGTGGCGTATTCTTTGAGCACTTCCAGGTCGACGAACTCTAGCGCGGAAATGTGGGTCGCCAGCAGATTGACCAAGGGTGCCATGCCAGCTTCATGAGCCTCTTTCCAACGCAGCATGCACAAACACCAGCGATCGCCGTCTTTGAGTCCCGGAAAGTCAAACAGTGGATTGGGGGTCGATAGATCGTTCCCCTTAAGCTTGGAGAACCGCAGGAAGTCCTCGGTCATTTCGGCACACACTAGATGCATCCCTTCGTCGCTGGCGCCCGTATTGCAGCAACCATCGCGGTAGAAGCCCGTTATCGGCTGGGTGCTACAGGATTCTAATTCCGTGCCTAATACGTTCTTGGCCATGACGCGTCCGGTTTATGTATTTTGAGAGTTGTTAAGAAGTGCGAGCACGTGGATAAATGGAGTTGCACTGAGCAACGATCGGCCAATGCAGCAACAGCCCTACGGGGGCTGTGCACGATTAACTCCCGCCCCGCTTTACCGCTCTCAGCCTGGAGCTCTACGCCAGTATGGGCCGGACAACTTCGCCGTGAACGTCGGTCAATCGAAAGCGTCTGCCTTGGTAGCGAAATGTCAAGCGTTGGTGATCGATGCCCAGCAGATGCAGAATCGTGGCATTCAAATCATGCACATGCACCGCTTGTTCGACGATATTGTAACTGTATTCATCCGTGACTCCATAGCTCATCCCAGCTTTCACGCCTCCGCCGGCCAACCACATGCTGAAACATCGCGGATGGTGGTCGCGCCCATAGTTGGTCGCGGTCAACTTCCCTTGGCTGTAGGCTGTGCGGCCGAATTCGCCGCCCCATACGACCAGCGTATCTTCCAAAAGACCGCGCGACTTCAAGTCCTTAACAAGTGCCGCACAGGCTTGATCGACTTCGCGGCACTGCTGCGCAATCCCCGCTGGCAAACCGCCATGCTGATCCCAGCCCTTGTGAAACAGTTGCACGCAGCGTACGTCGCGCTCGAGCAGTCGCCGCGCAAGAAGGCAATTCGCTGCAAAGGTGCCAGGCTCCTTGGCATCCTGGCCATACATTTCGAAGATGTGTTCGGGCTCATCGGAAAAGTCAGCCACTTCAGGAACCGAGGCCTGCATGCGAAACGCCATCTCGCTCTGCTCGATGCGGGCCTCGATGGCCGGATCGAGTCGCTGTTCGAACTCCAACCGGTGCAGTTCATTGAGCCCATCCAGCAACCGACGCCGACTGTGCCGCGAGATACCGTCGGGGTTGGACAGATACAGCACTGGATCCTGCCCGCCGCGGAACTGGACGCCCTGATGATTGGCCGGTAGAAAGCCACTGCCCCACAGCCGCGAATAGAGGGGTTGGCCGGCCTTGTTTTTGGTGACTAAGACACAGAACGACGGGAGGTTCTCGTTGCTCGTTCCCAGCCCATAATCCAACCAAGCCCCCAGCGACGGGCGGCCCGCAATCTGTGCGCCGGTCTGCAGAAACGTGATGGCCGGGTCGTGGTTGATAGCCTCGGTATAGACCGATTTGACCACGCATAGGTCATCGATCACGCCGGCGGTATGCGGCAGCAATTCGCTCACCCAGCCGCCGGAACTGCCATGCTGCTGAAACTTGAAGATCGACCCGGCGATGGGGAGCGTCGCTTGATTGCCCGACATGCCTGTCAGGCGCTGCCCACGGCGCACCGACTCAGGCAATTCCTTACCGTTGTCGACATTCAACTGCGGCTTGTAATCGAAGGTTTCCATCTGCGATGGACCGCCGCTCATGAACAAGTAGACGATGCGCTTGGCGCGCGGCCGATGATGGTAGGCGGGTAATACTCCACCTCCGTGCAAATCTAGATCTGCGCCCGAACGCACTCCGCTCACCGGCAGCGCATCATTGGCACAAGCCGCAGAGCGCAGTTCGTCGGCAAACAGGCCAGCCAGCGCCGCGGTGCCCAGGCCCAAACTGCTGCGTCCAAAAAAGTGGCGGCGAGTCGAGCGGTTGGCGATGTTCGATCGGTCGTTTTGCTGATTGTATGGCATGGCTATCTCTTCATCACCGTTTCATCAAAACTCATCAAACCGCCGGCCACCACGCTCCACGCGGCTAGCTCCGCGCGATCGACGCTCTCGGCGGGCCGATGATCGCCGATGGCTAACCATTGATCGCGGCCTGCAATGTCGCTGGCCAAAATCCCACTCTGCTCTCGAGCCATGTCCAGCAGGATGCGCAGTTCGGCTGCAGCGGGAACGCGGCCAGTCAGCGAGCGAAAGATGAATGTGGCCCGCGAAGCGTCATCGTCAGCCGCCTGCATAGCCCGCTCGGCCAACCCCCGCGCCGCCTCGACGTATTGCGGATCATTCAGCAGCACCAGCGATTGCAGTGGAGTCATGGTGACTTGGCGCCTGACCACGCACACCTCTCGATTGCTCGCGTCCAGAGTCATCATGGCCGGTGGCGGCGACGTGCGTTTCCAGTAGGTGTACAGGCTGCGGCGGTGACTGCCCGCCTGCGGATCTCGTTCATAGACCATCCCCGACTTCTCCTCCCATAAGCCGGGCGGTTGATAGGGTTTGACCGGGGCGCCGCCGAGCGTGTCGACCAACAGGCCGCTAGCAGCTAAAGCCGTATCGCGAATCATCTCAGCGGACAGTCGGCCCGATGGCCCACGCGCCAGCATTCGATTCTCCGGGTCGCGCTCGATCAGCATAGGCGTGGGATCGGAACTTTGCCGATATGTGGCCGACATGACGATCGTCTTCATCAAACGTTTGACATCCCAGCCCGATTCTACAAATTCGACAGCCAACCAGTCCAACAGTTCAGGATGCGATGGTGACGCTCCCTGCAGTCCAAAGTCTTCCGGCGTGCTGACCAAGCCAATTCCAAAAATGGATTGCCAAAAACGATTTACCGCGACGCGCGCAGTCAACGGATGCTGGGGATCGACCAACCAGCCGGCCAGGTCCAAGCGCGAAGGCGCCGGCGGAAGCTGAGTGGGCAAGACGCTCTCGGGCAAGCGACGTGCTACCTGCTCGCCGGGCGCGTCGTACGCTCCACGCAGCAGCAGGTATGTCGCGCGAGGCGTATCTTGCTCGCGCATGACCATGATCTCGGGCAACGGGTCTGACAGCCGGCTACGGCGCTGCCTGAGTTGGTGCACCGCTGCTGCCAGCTCGCTACGTCGCGCGTGGCGCTGCACGTAGTGATCGAACAAAGCTTGGTCGCTGACGTTTTGCGATGTGAACTTCTGCAATGTACCGTCGAGACGCTGCTGGGCAGTCGCAGAGCTAGGCAGCGCCGACAATTCCAGGTCGGTCAAATCGCGCGCGTAGACTTTGATCTCGTCAATCTCGCCACCTCTGAAACCTCGATCGCGAAAGCGTTGTCCAAAGCTCAAATCCAAAGCGTGTGCCCCATCAACTCCATCGCCGCCAATAATGTGCTTGGTCAATCCGTCGCGAACAACTTCAGTTGCCATCCGCTGCCCGTCGACGAATAGACTCAGGCCCTCCGCTCGGCTCGAGCCATCGTAGCGAACGGCCACATGCACCCAGCGCTCCAGCGGCAGTTCGTCGACACTGTCAATGCGTAGCGCGTTGCCGGGCCAGAAGTGGATTATACCGGCGCAGAGCTTTCCATCCTCGATCAATAGTTCGTAGCCACGACTACCAGAGTCGGTCCAGGCCTGCGAGCGATGGAACACCACCGCGCGCTCAAACCGCTCGGGGGCTTTGAGCCACAGGGCGATCGTAAATGGTTGATCGCGAGTGAAGTCGCCGCCCGTCTTGAGCGACACATTGTTTTCGCCACTCAGCCGCAATCCCCGCTCAACTCGACCTGCCACCAGCTCGGGCCCCTCCACAGTCGCGCCGCTCCACTGATCGTCGACGCGATTGAGCAGCTTGCCAGCCTGCAGATTGTCGAGTGAAAAGTCACCTATGAGCGAATCGTGCAGCGCATCGCGCAGCCAGTCGACCACCGCGGTAGGTTTCTCAGGCGTTGGCTCAGTGTCATCTGCGGCAGCCAGCAATGCAGCCCGCCAGGCTTCGAACTCGCCCGGTTGCGGGCGCCACGCGGCCAACTCCCGTTCGGCCTGCGCAATTTGCGCATTGAGCTCGCTCAACTCCTGCCGCTGGCTGTCGTCGGCTATCAACAAAGTCGGCGTGGGTGTGGCTTCGGTAAAGTGCGAGTACAACCCGGATTCGTCGATATTATCGAAGAAAGCCGAGAGCTGATAGTATTCCCGTTGTGTCAGTGGATCGTACTTATGGTCGTGACAGCGGCAGCACTCGAGCGTCAATCCCAGGAACGCCGCTCCGAATGTGTTGACTCGATCAGCCACGTACTCGCTGCGGTACTCCTCTTCGACGCTGCCACCCTCGTTCGTTTGGCGGTGATGTCGATTGAATGCCGTTGCTAGAATTTGGTCGCTGGTCGCAGAGGGCAATAGGTCTCCAGCGATTTGTTGGGTAATGAATTCATCGTACGGCATGTTCTGGTTGAAGGCCTTTACAACCCAGTCGCGCCAGGGCCACATCGCGCGGTAGCGATCG
>JBEBXX010000194.1:0-5378 GCA_040391435.1 Aureliella helgolandensis
GCTAGCGCAAGTGGTTTGATTGTTGCGCGTTGGCGGTATCTTGCTGATCGGCCAACTGCCAGTACACAGAGTTGCCACTTTGGCGCGAGACCAGGGACTGGCGCTGAGGAGCAAATAGGCGGGCGCGAACCACGCCAAATAGGTCGCGCAGCAGCGATTGGCTGTCGGCATAGTAGCTATGCCCTAGCAAGCTCAGATCGATGCCCGTGACATCGATGGTTTCAATGCCGGGCACGATGACGATGTTGGTGCCACCTTCGCCGGCGCGTGGGTAGCCGTGAACTTTTTTGGATGCGATCAAGGCTTGATCGCTCGACGATGCATACAGCGTAACTTGCTGTGAGACGTTCAGCAGCGCGGGGGCGAGATCGCGACGGAAGCGGTCAGCATCCACGTCGGGAGCGGCCAAAACGATGCGGTCGAATGGAGGAGACGCACCGGCGGCAAGTCCCTGGTGGATCTGTTGCATGGCGGCGGTCATCACGCGGTTGCCCATGCTGTGGGCCACGACGTTGATCGACTTGGCTCCGCTGTCTTGAACGAGCTCCAACAGGAACTGCTTGAAATGCGGGATGGTCCATTCCGAGTTGTTTTCGTCGATCGAGTAGCCCAGCAGGGAGCCTTGGCTGGGCCAACTGTAGCACACCGGCACGCCTTCAAAGGGAAGGTCGACGGCGATTTGCGCTGTGCGCTGCACGGCATCTTCGAATTTGACATTGTATCCGTGGACGAATACCAACAGATCTGCCTGCGGCGACTGGCTGACGGTGTGGGCCAGCTTGTGAGTGAAGTCGGAGTCGGATAATTCCACTGCGCTGGTGAGCACGATGTGCTCTTGCTGATCCTCGCGGAATTCAAAGCGCAGCAGGCTCGGCCGCTCGACCTGCCCACGACGATGTGAATCGGGGACGGTCACATCGCAAACTCCGCGCGTCAATTCGCCGCGCGCGCCGGTGTATACCACACCGTGCTTTTCGATGGTCGCCTCGCCGTAAAAGATAAAGGCAGCGGCTAGGCAAGCTACGCCACCGCCAACCACGGCGCACAAGGCACCCATCCGCTCACGCTTGAGGAGCAAGCTTACAAATGTGAATGCCAGGAGGCACGCGGCGATAGCGCACAGGGTCAGGAAGGTCTGCTTTTGGCCCTCGATTTGATAGTTGGCTAGCGACAGCTCGCCGCGTTGGCGGTCGGTTGCGTAGAACACGCGGACGGTCGCAAAGCCTTGGTTGCTTGCCTGCGCACCGGCCGGCAACGGCTGGCGATGTTCGCTAGCGCTATCCGGAGGCAGCACAGGCATGGGGGCCGCACGCAGCATATTGGCAGGTATCGATGAGTCTGCCGGGGCGGTAGTCCAGTTGCTCGCTTGAGGGCTTCTGGGTGCAGTGTTGGGTGCAGTGCTGCCGGGCGGGCTGAATGCTGTGGCCATCGAGCCGCCGTGTGCGGTTGTATATTGAGGGATGGCATAGTTGGGTGCAGGCTGCGAGAGAATCGCGCTGCCACTGAAGTCCTTCAGAGACGACGAGTCAGAGTCTGCTGTTGAGTGAAGTGGGCGCGCACCGGCTCCTTCGGCAGCGGCCCCTTCTGCAGTAGCCCCTTCTGCAGTAGCCTGGCGAGCAGTGGGGGCTTGAGAAGCTGGCGAGCAACCTATCGAAAACAGCATTACGACAGCGGCCGCTGACAGCCCTGCTTTGAGTCCAACAGTGATTTCCATAAGCCGAGTCCCCACCGAAGTGCGACGAAGAGTAGAGGATTTAGCACGCTCCATTTGTGCTAGGGGTGACAGCCACTTACAGCCGTCCGCAGTTGCGTATATCAAGATTCTCAGCGGCAGACCATGGCACTTTGTTTGCGGTGTCTTTTCAGAGGGCGGGTACTGCTTATAATCCGGTTCTCCAATCGCGCAGTCTGAGCGGCCCGCCAGTGGCCGATAGCGTGCAAACACGATCTTACCGGGTTGAAACAAGATGAAGATTCACGAGTACCAAGGCAAGCAACTCTTTCGCCAAGCGGGTGTACCGGTACTTGAAGGACGCGTTGCCCGTTCTGCCGACGAAGCCGCTGCCGCGTTTAAGGCGCTGGGCGGATCGATCGCCGTAGTTAAGGCTCAGGTTCACGCCGGTGGTCGAGGCAAAGGGACGGTGAAAGAGGTTCCAACGCAGCGCGGTGTGCAGTTGGTCAAATCGGCCGATGAGGCCGCCCAGGTGGCAAAGAACCTGTTGGGAAATCGTTTGGTGACCATCCAAACCGGCGAAGAGGGGGCGCAGGTCAACCAGGTTTTCGTCGAGGCGGGCTGCGACATTGACCGCGAGCTGTACTTGGGCATCGTGCTTGACCGAGCAGCGGCTCTGCCGGTGTTGATGGTCAGCAGCGAAGGTGGCGTGGAGATCGAAGAGGTTGCCGCCGAGACTCCCGAAAAGATCTTTCGTGAGCATTTCCACCCCGCCGTAGGACTGCACAGCTTCCAAGTCCGCAAACTGTGCAAGAAGCTCGGCATCAGCGGTCCGGCCGCGCGCGCAGCCGAGAAATTCATGAAGGCCATCTGCCGTCTGTACGTCGACCTGGACTGCTCGATGGCCGAGATCAACCCGCTGGTTATTACCAAGTCGGGCGAAATGATCGCGCTGGATGCCAAAGTTACTTTCGATGAAAATGCGTTGTTTCGGCACCCCGATTTAAAAGAGTTGCGCGACCTAAACGAGGAAGAGCCCGCGGAGGTGCGCGCTGGCAACGCCGGGCTGTCCTATGTAAAACTGGACGGCACTATCGGCTGCTTGGTCAATGGCGCGGGACTGGCCATGTCGACCATGGACATCATCAAATACCACGGCGGCCAGCCAGCCAACTTCCTGGATGTCGGCGGCGGAGCTACCACCGAACAAGTCATCGAAGCGTTCAACATTATCTTGTCTGATAAAAACGTGAAAGCTGTGCTCGTCAACATCTTCGGTGGTATCGCTCGCTGCACGACGATTGCCACGGCGATTATCGAGGCCTCCAAGCAGATCGGCATTACCATTCCGCTGGTGGTGCGTCTGGAGGGGACCGAGGTTGAAGAGGGCAAGAGGATGTTAGCCGAGAGCGGTTTGGCGATGACCACCGCCGATGATTTGGCCGACGCGGCCAAGAAGGTCGTGGCTGCCGCGGCCGGTGCCTAGTTCAGCGTCAGGCCGTAGCGCAAGTCGCCCTGACCTTCGCCCTCGCAGGCTTTCGTTAGACCGCGCAGGCGACGCCTCACGCGAATAGTCTCAGCCCTCAGCAGCTCGGCCCAGTGGGCACGCAGTTTAACGAACCTAACCAAAATTGAATTCACACACGACAGCCGCTTGATAACTTAAGAAGACCAAACCATGAGCATCCTGATCGACAAAAACACCAAAGTGATTTGCCAAGGCATCACAGGTAGCGCGGGGAACTTCCACACCAAGGGCTGCGCTGCCTACGGTACCCAGATGGTCGGCGGTGTGACTCCCGGCAAGGGAGGCCAAGAGGTGTTGGGATTGCCGGTGTTCGACACGGTGGAAGAAGCCGTCGCGCAGACGGGTGCCAATGCCACTATGATCTTCGTTCCACCACCCTTTGCCGCCGATGCTATTTTAGAAGCCATCGACGCCGGGATCGCGGTCATCGCCGCTATTACCGAAGGGATTCCTGTGCTCGACATGGTAGAGGTCTACCGGCGGGTGAGAGCCAGCAATTCGGTTCTGATCGGCCCCAACTGCCCTGGCTTGATCACGCCTGGCGAGTGCAAGATTGGCATCATGCCGGGTTACATTCACAACCCTGGCAAGATTGGCATTATCAGCCGCAGTGGGACGCTGACATACGAAGCGGTGTGGCAGACCAGCAATCTTGGCCTGGGGCAGTCGACCTGCGTTGGGCTAGGGGGTGACCCGATTGTCGGTACATCCTACATCGACTTGTTGAAGCTCTATCAAGCCGATGATCAGACCGAGGCGATCTTGATGATCGGCGAGATCGGTGGCAACGCCGAAGAGGAAGCGGCAGAATTCGTCAAGCAGCATGTGACCAAGCCCGTGGCGGCGTTCATCGCCGGGGCTACCGCACCTCCGGGCAAGCGCATGGGACACGCCGGCGCGATCATCTCCGGGGGCAAGGGAACCGCCGCCGAGAAACAAGCCGCTTTGGAAGCGGCCGGCATCGTCGTCGCACCCTCGCCGGCTGAGATGGGTACAGCTATCAAGGCAGCCATGGGCAAGAAATAGTATCAGCCACGCGGCTCGTCAGAGTTCGCCTAATAAGCCGCTACAGATTTCGTCTGCGCTGCCGCATCGAGTAGCCTGCTGGTCACGCGATGCAGCGCGCTTGGCCGGTGGCCGTCCCAGGTTAACGGGGCTGCTGCAGCGAAGCCGCGCGAGCCTGCTTCATGGCGGCCGTTTCATTGGCGATTTTGTTCTTCGGGCCTGCCGGGAAGTACTGCACGTCATCTCTCAAGTAATAGGGGCTGGGAAGTGTTTGTCCCGCCACCGATACTTGACAACCCACCGACGGTGCAAGCCCACCGGCCAGTATTAGGCCCCAGAAGGCATACTTCCAAGCCCGCGAACGCTTGGTTTCATTCATCGGCGATTCTCCCCTCGACAACCATCGGTTTGTTTATCCCACCCCGACCGTAGAACGTGTCTACGGCAAGAACTAACGGTTTTATCGGTCATTCCCAAATGGCTGGTTGAACCAATTCGCAGGGATTTGACAGGGACTTCGGATAGGAGGGCGAATTTGCGGGCCAAATGCTGCAAATGTGGGGGTGATGCGTCTAAACTAGTCGTTATCGCATTTTTTTTGTCAATTCGTATCGAGAATCCAATGACTGCATCGCGGGCTCGTCCAACTTGGGGGCGGCTGGCACCGGCCGCTCTGTGCAGCTTTATCCTGGCCGGCGTATTGGCGTTTTCCATTGAGGGCAGGCTCGAGGCGCAAGTCACGGGAGATATGCCCCGCGCCGAATATTATGTCGCCCGCGAATTGTTCCGCGTCGGGCGGACGCTGGAGGCCGCCGACGGCTTTACGCTCTCGCTAAACCGCGCGCGACGCATCGGCGAGCAGCCGTGGATCGACAGCATCCCCTCAATGGTCATGCTGGGCGAGTGCCACTATCAGCGCGGTGAATTGGCTTTGGCACTGGAGCAATACGACAGTGCGCTCATGGTGCTGTTGGCCAACCCGACGTGGGTCGAGCAGTTGCAGCTCTCAACGGAACCGCTGCCGAGCTTCGAAGCTGCTTCCAAGGGGATCCAGTGGTTTACTAAATCGCGGCCCATGCGGGCGGTAGCTGTGCCCATGGGGGTGCCGATCAGCGTCGAACCCGCGCAGCCGCGATCGACGGCTCAAAGCGGCACCGCAGCAACTGGCCCGAC
>JBEBXX010000195.1:0-5371 GCA_040391435.1 Aureliella helgolandensis
CGCAACTGCTCGATAGCTCCGGCGACCAAGCTGAGCTATTGAGCTGAGCTGGCGAGCTGAGCTATTGAGCTGAGCTGGCGAGCTGAGCTGGCGAGCTAGGGAATGGCTGCATCGTCCGGCCCGCCGCCAGCCTCAGCGGCGGGTTCATTGCGTTGGACAACCAGCACGTTGGTCGACAGTTCGGTGAGCAAGCGACCTTCCAATCCTTCGTGCTCGGCTCGATGACGGCTGAGTCTGGCGGGCTGCATGCGCTTGGGCAACTGGCCGAGATGGCAGATGGGTTCACCGGGGGTGACGGCTGGAAGCGTGGTCATCCCCAGCACGACACCGGCGTAAGGCGCGTAGAGCACACTTTTTTCGATACCCAGCAAATTGGTATTGGTGGCGATGGCTTGGCCGGCCTCGACTCCGTCGCCCGGCTTGACGTGGAATTGCAGAAAGCCGCCGCGTTCCGCCCGCAGCCACTTAGTCTTGGTCAGCGCCAGTTGATGCTCGGTGATTTGTGGACGGCCCGGCAGCATCTCCAGTTCGCGCAGCACGTTGATGACGCCTTTGATAGCGGAGTCGACAATGCCCGGCTCCACCTTCCACACCTCGCCACCTTCGACCACGATAGTCGGGCAACCGCCCAGGCAGGCTTCGCGGCGCAGCGAGCCTTTGGGGCCGAGCGAGTCGAGTATCAATTCATTGCCAAAGGCTGTAGCGATGCGGGCTACCTGCGGATCGCTCATGTCCGCGCGGACGTTGGGAAAGTTGGTGCGCCGCACCGCGGCGGTATGCAGATCGATGCCGTAGTCCGAGCGCAAGACGATTTGATCGAAGATGCGCCGCGCCATGCGACTGGCCAAGCTTCCCGTGGTCGTCCCCGGGAAGCAGCGATTCAGATCCCGCCGGTCGGGCAGGTACCGCGAGTGGCGATCAAAGGCGAGCAAATTGAGGACGGGGACTAGAATGACGTTGCCGCGGAGCAACCGCAGCAGCAAGCCTTGATGGATGATTTGACGAATTGCTCCGGTGCCGTTGATTTCGTCACCATGCAAGGCGGCCGAGACAAACACCGTCGGCCCCGGCTCCAGCGCGCGGACCACTTGGATCGGAATCCGCACGTTCATGCCACTGTAGCTCTCGCTGACAGTCAGTCTAAAATTACGCGTCTCTCCCGGCGCGATGCTCTCGCCATCCCACTGGCCAATATCCAGTCGGACTGCATTCCGTTCCATAGGCCTAGATTTCTGTTTCTGCAACTTCTGCATCGGCTTCGATGCGGGCTACATCAGAGACTTGCAATTGTTGAATCGCTGGTGCCCGACGCTTGCGAGTTTTCTTGGGGATCATGCCCTTCATAGACTCTAGTTTACCAAAGCACAGCAATCGATCGCCAGCTTCAAGCTGACGATCTGATTTAGGGTTTGGAATGACCGAAGTGCCACGATAGAGCGTCAGCACATTGATGTCGTGTTCGCGCAGGCTGGAGGCCTTGATGCTCTGCCCCACAAAGCTCGAACCCTCGGGAACGAGGATTTCGGCGACGCCGTAACCACGGCTGACGGTCAAACGCTGGCGGACATCGATCTCTGGGAAGTCGACCTGAGCAGCCATAAATTCGATAATCGCCCCGGCCACATCAAGCTGCGTACACGACTCGATGCCCTCTAACCCCGGCGAGGAATTGACCTCCATGACCTGCGGTCCGTCCTTGCTCTCAAGCATATCGACACCCGCTACGCGGAGGCCCATGATTTGTGCCGAGCGGACGGCGGTCTCCTGGAAAGCGGGGTCGAGCTCTATGGCTTCAGTGCGTCCGCCGCGATGGACATTGCTGCGGAACTCCTGCCCCTGCGCCACGCGACGCATGGCCGCTACCACTTGCTCACCAACCACAAACGCGCGAATATCGCGTCCCTTGCTCTCGGCCACAAACTTCTGCACCAATACATTCTGTCGCTGGCTCTGCAGCAGCTCGATTATCGCCTCGGCGGACTGAAGCGTGTCGGCCAACAGCACGCCAATGCCCTGGGTGCCTTCGATCAGCTTAATAACCACTGGCGCTCCCCCCACGCGCTCGATGGCGGGCAGCACATCCTTTTTGTCACGCACAAAGGTTGTCTTGGGGATGCCGATGTGGTGCCGGCTGAGAATCTGCAAGCAGCGCAGCTTGTCGCGCGAATTGGAGATACCCGCCGAGGAATTCCCGCTAAAGACATCCATCTGCTCGAATTGCCGAACTACCGCGGTGCCGAAGTAGGTTACCGAGGAGCCAACCCGGGGCAGCACAGCGTCATAGTCGGACAGCGGACGCTGGTTGTAGTACAGTTCGGGCGAACCCTGCTCTAGATCGATAGCGAACTTGAGAGTGTTGAGCACCTTGGCCTTATGCGATCGCTGGGCGGCCGCTTCCATCAGTCGGCGCGTGCTATAGCAATTTGGACTACAGGAGAGAATCCCTAGTTTCATCCGGCGAGTCCTCTAAGCGTTTTTGATCGCGGTTTGTTGAAAGGAAAAATGAACTGGAAAGAACATCAGTTTTTAGAGCCTATTGCTGCTGTTCACTTGTACCACATTCCCTGCGCATTCAACAGGTAGGCTCGCCCAGCCTAAGCTCCACCAGCCTAAGCTCCACAAGCCTAGCGCTGCTACCGCACCGGCGTCTGAATTCGTATTCGTATTCGTATTCGTATTCGTATTCGCATGCGTATGCGTATGCGTATGCGTATGCGTATGCGTATGCGTATGCGTATGCGTATGCGCATCCGTATTCTCAGCCACAGCGCGCCGGACCGAGCCGAGCGCACTACGCCTTGGCCTAGCTTGCTACGAGCCTACTTCCGAAGAACCTACTTTGGGGGTGCGGCGAGCCGGTTTGCTGACGACCCGAATGAACGGCACGGCGGTCGACCCACCGTGAAACGTGCGGCCGCTATCTAAGTAGTGGTCGAAGACAAATGCGCCATGCTTGGCGTTGCCAATGGCTACAGCTCGCAGGATAGCGGCGTGTCCACATTCGGAGCAGGCGACGCGCAGGCCATGTCCCTCGAGCAGCTTTTGGATCCGCTTGGCAAAGACTTGCTTATCTGCCAGCGAGCCAAACGACCAGCCATCAAACTGTTGCAGCCGCCGCTCGATCCGCTGGCGAATCTGCTGCTGCAGCTCCGTGACTTCGCTAGTGAGCTGCTCCAACTGTTCGCTGGCCCGCGCGACCGAGGCCGGGGCTGGGTGCAGCCGACGCGCTAGGCCCTCAGCTAAGCGGCGAGCCACGAGGCTAGCGGCCCGCACATAGAGCAGGCGCTGGGCGGATGTCACGCCAGCGGCGGATGCCACGCCCAATGCCTCGGCCCTCAACGCGATCTCTACCAGGGCCAACGTTTGCGCCTGGTGCACCACCGGGGCGAAGAGCAGCGGGTGGTCCGTGGGATTGGCCGGCCGCTCGAGCCCTGGCCAGGGGGCCACCGGCGATCCGCCGCATTCGACCAACAGCGGCTGAGTCTGCCGCCACGCCAACTGGACCAAGCTTTGATGCTGTTGTTGGTCGTTAGCTTCGGGCAGCAAGCAGTCCATTTGGTAGCGGACTCCCACCACGGCCGAGCGATCTCCATGAGCCTTTAGCCAGACCACGGCTGCGGCCCCTGAGAACAGGCTGCAAAGCTGGGGAAGGAGCTGCTCGAGGAAGGGTTGCAGCGGTAGATCGCCGTCGATCAACCGCCCCAACTGGAGCGTTTGCCCGGGTGGCGGCGCAGGCGACCTGAGCGGGGCAGGGAGCAACTGCAAGGCTTCCTGCATTTCTGCGTCCATTGCGGTCTTGTTTCAAAGTGGTGAAATAAAGTAAGCATTGCAGCTTGTGGCTACTCCCCCTGCGACCAGACTTGTTTATACTCTTGGTACAACCTCCCTGCAAGAGCCACTTGCTACAACCGTTATGTCCGCGCGAGCTTATCGATTCAGGCCGCTGCAGACGCAGGTTTTAGCTTGTCGTTCGAAGGCGGCCAGTTTAACGTCGCAATAGGGGGCCGACCCCGTCCCGGCTGAGCGACCACAGACCAGTCGCAGGCAGGTTAAGTTCCAAGCTAACTGTCTTCGGCACTCAAGATTCTCCAACATGACAGATTTAACTACGCTTCTGCAGCACCCAGCGCTTCCCAGCGAAGCGCTGCCCAAAGTCGTCTCTTAAAGTCCACGTTTCCGTTGAAGGCTCCTCATGTCGGCCACACCATCCCAAGAGTCAGTCGAACAGACCAAGCAGCAGATTCGCACGTTGATCAATGAGATCGCCGAACTGTCGCGAAGCGATATTGCGGCTGAGGAGTACTACCCGGCAGTGCTCAAGCGCATCGTCGACGCGCTGGCAGCCGTGGGCGGGGCTCTGTGGCTGCTCGACGACGAGGGCAAGCTCAAGCTCAGCTATCAGATCAACGTCAATCAAAACCTGCTCGAGGCCGAAAGCGAAGATGCCGCTAAGCACGCGCGGCTGCTGTCGCGATTGTTTATGCGCGGCCAATCGGAATTGATTCCGGCGCATTCGATGCTGGGTGAGAATCAGAACGAAGGCAATCCTTCGCAGTACTTGCTGTGCGTGTCACCGCTGAGCACCGGCAAGCAGACCACGGGCCTGCTTGAAGTCTTCCAGCGCGCCGACTCGGCGCCCAACGTCCAGCGCGGCTATCTGCGGTTTTTAGAGCAGATGGCAGGCCTGATCGGCGAGTGGCTCAAGGGCCACAATTTGCAAAAGGTCTCCGATCGCCAAGTCATGTGGCAAAAGGCCGATCACTTTGCGCGGCTGGTGCATGACAACTTGGAGCTGCGCGATACGGCTTTCACCATCGCCAACGAGGGTCGACAACTGATCGGCTGCGACCGAGTGAGCGTGGGGATTATGAAAGGTCGCCGCTGTCGCATCATTGCTATCAGTGGCCAGGACACCATCGAACACCGCTCCAATATCGTCTCTGCGCTAAATGCGCTTTCCACGCGGGTGGTCTCTGCGGGTCACTCGCTATGGTACGATGGCTCGGTCGAAGATCTGCCGCCGCAGCTTGAGGAAGCCATTGAAGACTATGTCGATCTATCGCACGGGCGCTCCATCGCCGTGCTACCCATTCGTCGGCCTGAAAAAGTGGTCGAAGGGGACGTGCATTCTAAAGAGCAGGTGCAGCGCGAAGATCTGTCCGACCGCGAGATCATCGGCGCCTTGATCGTCGAGCAGATTGAAAGCCAAGTCCCCGCCGATGCGCTGCGTTCGCGATGCGACTTGGTGTACGAGCACGCCGCTCGCGCGCTGAATAATTCGCAGAGCCACAGCGATCTGTTCTTGATGCCCGTGTGGCGCTTCCTGGGACGCGCCACATGGCTCTTCCGCGGCTCCGCCTTTCCCAAAACC
>JBEBXX010000196.1:0-5366 GCA_040391435.1 Aureliella helgolandensis
GCAGGTGCCCCGAGCGGCTACCACCATAAAACCGGCGCCCGCGTAGGCCGTAAATTCGCACGGGCAGACACTGTCGAAATAATCTTTTAAAAAGGTGGCTCGAACGAGCTGGATTATTTCACACATCTGGACTATATCTCAAGCTGTGGTATTGTCAAGCCTGTTCAGGTCGCACGGGTCGGTTATGCACCGCAATAGCATCATAAAGGAGCTTTCACTGGGTTACGGCGGCGGCGGGGAGGTGCCGGCAACGGAAGGCAATCGCCGAATGCCGCCTTATTTCGAGAGGCTTCGCTGAGAAGGCGCACCTTTCTTTTTCTACAGAGAATGGCCAAAACTATGTTTATCAAAGTCCCACCCGCGGCAGCCGGTGATACACCTGGCAAACGACTCGCCTCGCTCGATCAATTCCGCGGCTACACGGTGATCGGCATGTTTCTGGTCAATTATTTCGGCGGCTACGCGGTCTGCCCGCAGGTCCTCCGACACTCGCATGATTACTGCAGCTACGCAGACACGATCATGCCTCACTTTTTGTTCGCCGTAGGCTTTGCTTTGCGGTTGACCTTCGGGCGGCGGATTGAGACGCAGGGGACCGCCGCCGCCTATGGACGCATCGTGCGGCGGTTGCTGGGATTGGTGCTGGTGTCGCTGGTCATCTACACAGTAGGACCACGCGCGGAGAGTTGGGAGCAGCTTAAAGAAATTGGCTTATGGGGTGCCATCGGCGAACCGCTCAAACGCGACTGGTTTCAAACGCTGATGCATATCGCCGTGACATCGCTGTGGATCCTGCCGGTGATACGCGGTGGAGTGTGGACTCGCATTGCATGGATGGTCGGCTCGGGGCTAGCCCATGTCGGATTGTCTTACTGGTTCGCGTTCACCTGGGTCAACACTTCTCCCAACGGCATCGATGGCGGCCCGCTGGGCTTTCTGACGTGGTGTATTCCCATGCTCGTCGGCACGTTAGCCTGCGACGTGTTTGTCAGACCGCGGGAAGAATTGCAGTTGTTTTCGCCGACGCTCTTCCGTGTGGCCGCGGTTTCGTGTGCGCTGATGGCCTTGGCCTGGGTTCTGTCCTGTGGTACGCGGTTGTACGACGTGCCCGCATCGCAGGTCGAGGCTCTGCGAGGTCACAAGCTAGCGCCGGATCCGGTCTGGCCGTCAGCCGAGCGCTTTGAAGCCAAGCAGGGACAGTGCCTGTCGGCGTGGCTGGCCGAGCCCCCTTTTGTGCAACCGCCGGATGCTGCCCACAGAAAGTGGAACTACTGGATGATGAGCCAGCGCGCCGGGACGCTGTCCTACCCGACTTTCGCCGCCGGATTCTCGCTGTTGGTCTATCTGCTGTTTTTTATCGCCTGCGATTTGTACGGTCTCCAACTAGCTGTGTTCCGTACGTTCGGAACCAATGCCCTGCTGGGCTATGTGCTCCACGGCATGGTGGGTGACGCGGTAGAGCCGTTCTTCCCTAAGGACTCGCCGGCCTGGTATGCGCTGACGGGCCTATTCCTGTTCTTCCTAATTACCTGGATATTCGTTCGGCATTTTGAGAAGCAAAAGATTTTTCTGCGGGTCTGATGGTTGTCTGCGGTGCATGTCGGACGATTGTCAAGGTTTTGACTATCGCTGTTTGGCTTTGGGGGAGACAATGGCAGTTAGCATTCGGCAATTTATGACCATTTGGCAAACTGACTCCTTCTGAAAAAGTCTATGTGGGATCTGATCGTGATCGGCGGCGGTGCGGCTGGGCTATGGGGCGCTGGCACGGCGGCCGCGCGCGGCCTGCGAGTACTGGTCCTAGAAAAGAACCGCAAGCCAGGTGTGAAGATCCTCATGTCGGGCGGCACGCGCTGCAATATCACCCATGACACCGACATCGCTGGCATCTTGAATGCCTTTGGCAAACAAGGGCGGTTCCTCAAGCCGGCCCTGCACGAACTGCCACCGGCGGCCGTGGTCGCCCAGTTCAACCAACTCGGTGTAGCGACCAAGGTGGAGGACTCGGGAAAGGTGTTTCCGGTCAGCGATCGAGCGATCGACGTCCGCGATGCAATGGTCGCGCGACTGCAGCAGGCGGGTGCTACATTGCAGGCCGGGGTAGCCGTGCTCGACCTGCGGCAGGACGACCAAGCGCAATGGCTAGTGCAGACCGATACAGAGCAGATTGTCGCACGAAGCGTGTTGTTGTGCTGCGGTGGTCTGTCTTACGCCGGTTGTGGAACCACCGGTGATGGGTACGCGTGGGCTCAACGCGCCGGGCACACGTTGGTCGAAACGCATCCCGCCCTGACACCGCTGCTCAGCCCAGCGGGCTGGGTCCATGAGCTAACGGGAATTACTCTGCCCGATGTCCAAGCGCGCGTGATCATGGCCGACAAGAAGAATAAAGATCCACGCTTGACCAGCCGCGGAGGATTTCTGTGGACCCACTTCGGATGCTCGGGGCCGGTGCCCATGAACGTCTCGCGATTTGTAGCCGCGGCACCCGAGCCGCATAAAACTCACCTGCAACTGGATCTCGTGCCGCAACTGAGCGAAGCGGAATTGATCAGCCACTTCGATCCGCTGCGGGGTGGGCGGCGGACCGTTGCGGCTGCCCTGCAGCCACTCGTGCCACGCAACATGGCCACCTGCCTGCTCAAGCGGGCTCATGTGATCGAGGGAGCTCCGCTGGCAGAATTGTCGCGACACAGCCGACTGCAGTTGCTGGAGGATCTCAAACGCATGTCAATTCCACTCAGCGGTACGCGCGGCTACCCCAAGGCCGAGGTCACCTCGGGCGGTGTCAGCACTCGCGAGGTCAATCCGCAGACGCTGGAAAGCCGACTAGCCAAGGGGCTGTATCTGGCGGGCGAAATTTTGGATATCGACGGGCCGATCGGCGGTTTTAATTTTCAAGCCGCCTTTAGCACCGGGCATTTGGCTGGCCTGCATGTGGGAGGTTGAGAGTTTTGCATATGCAGAAAATCCTAGTGACCGGATACGGTGGATTCCTGGGGGCTGAGGTCACGCGGCAACTGCTGGCGGCCGGTTATCGAGTTCGCGGGATAGCGCGAGGTAGCTATCCCGAGCTGCAGAGCCTGGGCGTCGAGGCTGTGCGTGGCGACGTGAGCCACCGCCAGACGGCCCTGTCGGTCAGCGCCGGGTGTGACGCCATCGTGCACACGGCGGCCAAAGCGGGCGTGTGGGGAAACTGGGGCGATTACTACCGCATCAATACCCAGGCCACTTCGCATCTGCTCGAAGGCGCTCATCAACATGGAGTCACCGCCTTCGTGCACTGTAGCAGTCCCAGCGTAACATTTGCCGGTACGCCGCAAGCGGGCGTCGATGAATCTGCCCCCTATCCCGATCGCTGGCTGTGCGCCTATCCACACAGCAAGGCCCTGGCCGAACAAGCCGTGCTGGCTGCCGCTAAAATCGGCCGGGTGCGGACCTGTGCCCTGCGGCCGCATTTGATTTGGGGAGCCGGCGACCCGCACTTGTTCCCGCGAGTAATCCTGCGCGCACGGCAGGGACGCCTGCGACGCGTGGGCAGCGGCACCAATTTAATCGACGTGGTGCATGTCAGCGGTGCGGCTCGAGCCCACGTGCAGGCCGTAGAAAAACTGCTGGCGGACGATGCACAGCTCAACGGCCAAGCCCTGTTTTTGAGCGATGGTGCGCCGGTCGAATGCTGGGAGTGGATCAGCCGCATTCTAACCGCGGCCGGCGTGCCCGTTCCCAAGCGGTCGATCTCGTACGCCGCAGCGTATCGCTTGGGCGGATTGCTGGAAGCTGTCTATGGTTTGTTACGCATCGGCCGCGAACCTCCGATGACTCGCTTCGTGGCTGCGCAGTTGGCGATGGATCATTATTTCGACATCAGCCGTGCGCGCCGTCTGCTGGATTATCAGCCCAGCGTCGATCGCGAAGCGGAGCTGGCGCGGTGTGCAGCGTATTTAGGGTCGTGGACCGCTCCGCGGTCCTGGCTGAAATAGATTGCGTGCTAATGGTTGGCTTGCTTGTTAACACTTGTTACAGCTAGCTCGAAGAATCAGAAGCTAGACGATCTGATCGCGGAGCGATAAGCGACAATTGGGTCGTGGACCGCTCCGCGGGCCTGGCTGAAATAGATTGCGTGCTAATGGTTGGCTTGCTAGTTAATACTTGTTCCAGCTAGCTCGATGGATCAGAAGCTAGACGATCTGATCGCGGAGCGATAAGCGACAATTGGGTCGTGGACCGCTCCGCGGGCCTGGCTGAAATAGATTGCGTGCTAATGGTACGCAGTTAAGCACCCACGCATAAGTTTCCTGTTATCAATCAACTGTGGCTAACGCCAAAACGGCTAGTTAGATGCCGAAACTTATGTGTGAGTGCGTAATAAGTAGACTTACGCAAGCTAGAAGCTTACGCCACCTGAGGGCTAAACCACTTGCAAAGAGGCAAAATGGAGCGAGATGCATAGAGCACTTTGGCAATTATTATGGTTTGACCTGCGCGGCTCGCTGCGCGGAGTACTGAACCTACACAAAAATTGGCGGCAACTGGTGTTGGCCCTGCTGATGTTGGTCTTCGTCGGCTTCATTCTCTTTGCGCGTGCGTCCCACGGCATCTCTCCTGACTCGGAGCGGTTCGGCAATGCGATGCCCTTCTGGGCTTTGATCTATCTACTAGCTACGTGGCTGACCGCGTCGGCCGACCGCGGCTTAGTCATGCGGCCCGCCGAGATACACTTTGTGGTCGGAGGTCCGTTTCCCAATCGCGATGTGATCAGTCTAAGTCTAGTGCGGCTGGCATTTCGCGCGCTGGTCAGCGCCATGTTTCTAGCTCTGGTCGCTGCGGCCTATGTCCACAGTTACTGGTCGGCGCTGATCGGCATGTGGCTGTTGATCGCAGTTTCACTGCTAGTCGGCATGATCGCTTCGCTGTCCGCGCGGCATGCCCACGGACGAGTAGTTGTGATAGGCCGCCGCATGTTGATGATCGCCGTGCTGCTAGGCTTGTTCGGACTCGTGACGCAGTCCATGCGGTCAGTGCAACTGCAAGGCTTTCAACCGCAAGTCTCCTTGGTGGCTGCTGCCGCGCTGGAAACACCCGTCGGACGCGTGCTGCTGCCGCCGCTGGCTTGGATGTTTGCACCGCTGTCGGCCGGTAGTCTGCTCTCGGACGCGCTGCGCATGTTGCCTCTACGGTTATTGGTAATTGCCGCCATGGCCGGGCTGGTCTATGCGCTCGGCGGGGAATACGCCGAGACCTCCACAGGCCGCACGGATGCATCCATTGCGCGGCGGCAAAACGCCCTGCGCAGCGGTATTTCCGGCGGCCCCATTAACGGCAGTTGGACGCGGCGGCTGTCTATTCCGCAGTTGCCTCGCCTA
>JBEBXX010000197.1:0-5361 GCA_040391435.1 Aureliella helgolandensis
CCATACACAGCCACATCGCACTCGATCACCTTCGGCGGTCCAGCAACCGCTGGTTCGTAGTAGTGTGGCTCACCGGCAGCGAGCGTGGGATAGCCACACGGCGCATGCCAAGCGGAGCTGGTCAGGCACGCAAGCAGCCATGCGGCTTGTAGTAAAACTTGATTTCGATAGCTCATGAATTTGTTTCTCGTTCCGTCTCAGCCTAGCGACTGTGGCTAGGGCGCCTTATTAGAATCAGGTTGGTCGACGCCCGTGAACTTTTCTTTGTCGATGAAAGTCACTTCGTTCTCGCCGGCGTACGGCTGCAAGTATTCTGGGGTGAGCGTGCCGCACGACCACAGCAAGCCCCGCGTGATCAATTCTAGGTAGCGCGCGTCCCGCACGGTTTCGGTGTTGTGCCCGATGGTGGTACTAAAGCTGCGCGCTCCGGCGGCCTCGTTGGTCCACACGACGATCGCTTCCTCTACACGCGGCTTGTCGCCCGGGATTGTCTGTTTGCCCACGGCCAGGGGATGCGCATCGAAGACTTTGACGTTGTTGTACAGCTCCTCACGAATCGTCGTCCAGTCCTTGAGCGTCTCCGTAATAGGGTGCTGGGTGTCCACAAAATTGATAGCGATCGGCTCTTGTGGTCCATGTCCGCTGGACTGCAGACCTAGATGTTTGAACCACGCATCGGTGCCGGTGCGGAAGCTGTGCATGGCGCAGTGCAGATGCACGGCTGGCACTTTTTGGTGAACTTGCACGATGCGGTTGACCAGGGCTTGGTCTTTGATATCAGAGGCACATTCGTCGTGAATGATGACGTCGTATCCGTCGGCCCAATTTGACTTGGAGTACAGCGGCAAGACTGGAGCGGTCGTCGTATTGTCCGTCCAGTAGACATCGACGCGCACGTTCGCGCGAGACTGAATTCCCTGGCAGATCGCTTGTTGCTGATTTTTATAATCGTGGCAGCAGCCGCCGGCGACCAATAGCGCCCGAAGTGGTTTTGTCTCTTGTGCAAATGCTGGCAGGGCTGCGATTAGCAGTGTGAGGGCGATGAGTAGGTGTTTCATGGTTTGTTTCGTACCTTTGAATTTGACTGCTATCGCAGTTCGAACGGTCCGGTTGGCTATGACAACCAGTCTATACGATAATAATTCAACACCACATCCTGCGTTGGCAATTGGTTAGTGTTTGCCGGTGGCTAGTCTAGCCCAAGCAGTTATATTGGTAATGCGATGCGTAAACGGGGACAATGGACATGCAAGCTAATCAAACAGAGGCGAACGGCTCGGCGAGGCCATCTACGCGGATTACTGGTTTCATCGTGATGACGATTATCGTAGCCGCATCTGTCGGGCGCTGGGCCTGTGCAGATGAACCGAGCGGCCCAACTCAGCGATGGGCCGGTGAGTGGGACACGCACAGCGACACGTGGGTCGCCACCGATGCACTCGGTAGGATGCTTCCGAGCAGCCACGAAGTTGGTTTGCCACGTGACAACAAGACAGTTGGCATCTTTTACTTTCTGTGGCTGGGGCGGCACGGCGAACAGGGGCCGTTTGATATCTCCAAGATTCTACGAGCGGATCCGACCGCGATGGACAACCGCCTCTCTTCCCAGTGGGGTCCGCTCGGCGCACCTCACCACTGGGGAGAGCCATTGTTCGGATACTATGTCTCTGACGATGACTGCGTGTTGCGCAAGCAT
This sequence comes from Aureliella helgolandensis, assembly GCA_040391435.1. Classification (GTDB taxonomy): domain Bacteria; phylum Planctomycetota; class Planctomycetia; order Pirellulales; family Pirellulaceae; genus Aureliella; species Aureliella helgolandensis_A. The sequence continues at coordinate 1,697 of JBEBXX010000197.1, forward strand.
GCTCAGATGCTGGTCGATGCGGGCGTCGACATGGTCGTATTTGATGTCACCAACCAATTCACCTATCCCGAGAGCTGGCGGGCACTGTGCAGAGTGTGGGAGCAAATGCGACAGGAAGGCAACCGAGTTCCGCAGATCGCTTTTCTGACTCCCTTTGGTACTCCGCACAAAGTGGTTTTCGAACTTTGGTCGCAGCTCTACCAGCCGGGGCAATACGAAGCGCTGTGGTTTCGCTGGGAGGGGAAGCCACTGATTCTGGCCGACCCGGACCGCCTCCATTTTGGCACGACCTACCAAACGCATGACGTGCCTGCTGAACTGCAGCCCGGCATTCGCCAGGGGCAATCGTTTACTACCGTTTCCCCGTTCGTCTCGGTGGGGGGCCAGTTTCCGACTTGGGCCACCTCAGACGCGGTCGTGACGCTTGCGCTGCGTGAGCAAAACAGCGCAGGCAGACTGATTCACTCGCAGGAATTTGCAAGTGTGGGCGACAATGCTTGGCTGATGCTAAACCTGAAGGCGGAACTGCCGGCCGGCAACTACGTGCTGGAAGCAGAGTGCAGGGCAGGAAAGGTTGGTTGGTGGAGCAGTAATAGAGACATCGTCCCCAGCGGGCAGGCGTTTGCCGACGGTGCGGCCGTTGAGGGGGATCGTTCGCTAAGGATCGTTGCCAGCGACGACGAAGCCTACAAGATCCGCGATTTCTTCACGTTTCGCAAGCCGCAGCCAAGCTACTTTACCGGACCGACAGGGCCCGAGCAGTGGGGATGGTTAGAGGTCGCTCCTCAGCACGCCTTTTATAAAGTGCCCGGCATTCCCGAGCAAATAACAGTCGGTGTCGCGCAAAATGCAGTAGAGGGAAAGTTGAGCGCGCTGAGCAATCCTCGCTCGCATGGGCGCAGCTTCCACGATTCGCATCAACCTCCGCCCGAGAACTGCGATACCACTGGCCGCAATTTTTCCGAGCAATGGGAGCGCGCACTGCAGGTCGATCCACCGTTTGTATTTGTTACGGGATGGAACGAGTGGATCGCCGGACGATTTGACCATTCCGCTCCCTTCTTTGGCGCTGGTCCAGTAACATTCGTGGACCAGTTCGACCAGGAGTTCAGCCGCGACTGCGAACCGATGAAAGGTGGTCACGCTGACAATTACTACTACCAGCTAGCTTCGCACATCCGCCGCTACAAGGGAGTACGTCCGCTCCGCCCCGTGTCTTCACAGTCGATTTCGATAGATGGGGACTTTGAGGACTGGCGCCACGTCCAGCCGGAGTTCTGCGATACGATCGGCGATCCAGTCCGCCGCGACCATCGAGGTTGGGGGAAGAATTCCCACTATGTGAACGACACTGGCCGCAATGACATCGTGGTGGCCAAAGTCGGTTTCGATGACGAGCACATCTACCTGTACGTCCGCACGCAGCAGCCACTGAGCGACGCCCAAGGGACGCGCTGGATGCAGCTGTTAATCGACAGCGACCGCTCTACTGAAACTGGATGGCTGGGATACGACCTGCTCATCCACAAGCCGTTGGTAGGTGAACATCGGGCGCTGCTGGAGCACAATCAAGGCGGATTTACGTGGGGTTCTGCCATAGAAATCGACATGCGCATCGGTCAGCGAGAGATTGAACTGGCTGTGCCACGTTCGCTGCTGAAGGACGATAGGTTGGATTTCAAATGGTCCGACAATAGTTTGCAGGAGGGGCTGTGGACCGACTTCACGCTGCATGGCGACGCGGCCCCCAATGATCGCTTTAACTACCGCGCCCAGTGGTGACTTGGCGTGCAACGAGGCGACAGCATCGAGTCCCTTTTCCTTTCCGTCTAGCCCACAAGGCGGCGCATCGCTGCCGGTGGCTGTTCTGGCCCGCAGGTCGATATTTCTGCACCTAGCTGGGCTAGCCAGGAGCGATACATCTCTGCACCTAGCTGGGTTAGCCCGGAGCGTGTGTCGGCCTGCGGGCTATGTGTCACCGGGCTGAAACATTTTTTTGCAAAACACACATTGACAAAAAAACTGCAGCGGCTTATCGCGAATCGACGATAAGCGATTGCGTTGGAGCGGTACCGCAGATTTCGAAAAAGAAAAGGTAGTACACGATGGTTAGAACCAATGTCGATTCTCAAAAATGCTGCACTCCTGCCGATCTCGATTGGCTTAAGAGCCAAGGACATCAGGTTGAGCGATACAACTTGGCCCAGCAGCCTCAAGCTTTTATTGAGAATCAGTCCATCCATCAAGTGCTGAGCACTGAAGGGACCGACTCGCTGCCCGTCGTCGTCGTCGTCGATGGCCAGATCGTGAGCCGTAAAGTTTATCCGTCGCGGGCTACGCTCGCAGGCTGGGTCGACGGCGCGCCAGCTAAACAATCGCTACCGGTGACCCAGGCCAGCGGCGGCTGCTGTGGCACTAGCGGTTGTTGCTAGTTGCTGTTGCTAATTTCTAGTTGATCTCCTCAGCCCACAGGGAACTTAAGTCCATGGAATTTTTGAACCGCCCGACTCGCATGCTGTTCTTCACGGGCTCCAGCAGCGCGGGACGGCGGCGTTGGCCGCGATGCCAGAGAACTCACCGCCTTCTCTCGCACGACTGTTCCGCTCAGCCCCGCTGGGATCTTGGGAATCGAGGCGCTGCGACGACTCGGCACCGCAAACTCTACGGAAATATTGAGCTCAGCGTTGGAAAGTTCAGCGGTGGAAAGCCCAGCGGCGGAAAGCCCAGCGCCCGTTGACGGATTGCCTGGGCTAGCGGAACTAATCGATGATCTCGTTGCGCCTGGCCACGGTGTTATTCTGGCGATGGGCAAAGGTGGTGTAGGTAAGACCACGGTGGCGGCGGCTGTGCCAGTGGCCATTGCCGAGCGAGGCTACGAGGTGCATTTGTCCACCACGGATCCTGCGGCTCATCTGGCCGGCGCACTGGGGGGCGAGCACTTGCCAAATCTGTCGGTTAGCCGCATCGATCCGCAAGTCGAAACGGCCAAATACTCGGCGGAAGTATTGGGGCGAGCTGGCAAGGATCTCGACCAGCAGGGCAAGGCCTTGCTCGAGGAGGACTTGCGATCTCCGTGCACAGAAGAGATTGCGGTCTTCCGAGCTTTTGCCGATGCAGTGGCCGCTGGTACGGACAAGTTCGTCGTGCTCGATACGGCTCCAACCGGTCATACGGTGCTATTGCTCGATTCGGCACTGGCCTATCACCGCGAGGTGACTCGGCAATCAAGTCAGATGCCGCAGGCCGTCGAGAATCTTCTGCCGCGTTTGCGCGATCCCGAGTTTACCCAAGTGCTGATCGTCACGCTGCCCGAGGCGACGCCAGTGCACGAAGCTGCAGCGCTGCAGCGCGATTTGCGACGCGCAGAGATTGAACCCTACGCTTGCCGGTCGAGTAGCGATGGTGGCATGGCAGCTCCAGCCTCCCGCAGGCCTGAATCGATTGCGCAGACTCATGCATGTGGATCAGGCGCTGTCGCAGTCCTAGGAACTGTAGCCTTAACCCAGCCAGAGGCCCTGGGAAATGTTTTTCTACCATCGCCTTGCTTATTGGCAGGGAATCATTGGCAGGGAATCAATGTCAGCGAATCAGTGGTAGGTGAATGTCACCGTGGCAGTGGTATCCGTGTCGCTGATGGCGCGCACCCAGTAGGCGCTGAAGCCCGT
>JBEBXX010000198.1:0-5345 GCA_040391435.1 Aureliella helgolandensis
AGGAAGCCCTTGAACATATTCCAACCAAAAGTGCTATCGCCAGCCCGCAGGTATAAATCGGGCTGGGCCATACCAAAGTACTGCCCACCATCGGTGCAGCGGACTACCACTTGCAGTTGGCCATCTTCGGAAACCAAGTCGTCAAAGATGTCCACCTCAACCGGTTGTCCATCGCGCGTGCCAGAGAGTTTGCGAGGGATCTCAATGTGGTCCACCGCGAATTCCTTGACGATAAATCCGCGGCGTTCGCTTTCGACGCGGCCGTTGGGATTTTTGAGAATGATCTCGCCCTGGACACCAGTGACAATGTCACCTTTATAGGTCCGAAAGGCTTTAAGGCTAAGCTCCAGCGGCAGAGAGTCGCCACCATTAAAGCGGCTCGGACGCACGTTGTTAAAAGTCCAGATGGCAGACATCAGCGAGTTGCCTTCGATGTACTTCTGATACTCCGATTCGTAGCCGACGTTCAGCCCGGTGCCAATATTGCCCGAGCGATCAGTCATCTGCAGCGTACCGAAGACCGGGATGCGAGCCCCCAGCAGGCCTTCGGGAGGGCCGAGCGCAATTACGCGTTTGCCGTCCACCTCGCTGACCAATACCTCATGGCGGTGACCCTTGACTTCGTCGGTCGTGCCTCCAAAGCTGCCGTCCTCATTCTGAATCAGCTCAAAGGTGTGTTGGTGCTTGGCGTCGTAGGTAGTGGTGCCGCTCAGGCCGTCGCTGGCCACATCTTTGACTTCGTGCTGGTGGGTCACTCCACGCGTTACGAACTGGTAACTCAATAGAGCCATCCCAGCCAACAGCACAGTCCCCACTGCAGCAAAGCCAAAGATCCGCCCCAGCACGATTTCCGTGCTCCGCACCGGCTTGGTAGTAATCGTCTGGATCGTCTTGTTCTTGACGTCGGCTGGCAAGCTGAAGCAGCTTAGGAAGAGCCCCAGCAGCAAGATCAGATAGCTGGTACCGGTCATCACAAAACTAATATACAGACCAGCCACATTATCCGAGCCGGGATCCAAGAACCAACCGGCAAACAAGATGCCGACAATGAAGACGGCCATCACCACCAGCACGCGCCGACGGATCGCTTCCTGAAACGCTAACCGCGCCAGGGCGTAGGTGCGGTGCCACGAGGTGCCCGGCAGGTCGCGGGCCAGCAGTTCGTAGATCACGCGCGTCACATGATAGAAGCCTTCGCCCGGTCCATAGCGGGCCATGGCTACCAAATAGCATGCGATAAAGCCCAAGGCCGCTAACGCAACTGCTACCAATACCCCTTGCAGCAGTCCAAAATGGAAAAAGAGCCACTCGAAGTAGCCCCACATTTGTTCAGGTTCAATTCGCATTGGACGAAGACATTTCCAAGATGATTCAAAGGGAAAAGGACAACAATAAAATAAACTGCTGGCTGAGCCGCGTGCGGCTAATCTCGCAAGGCCGCGGATCGGGCTGGCAAGCTGCGGCACGCAAAGTGTGGCGTGCGAGGTGTGGCATGCAAGGCTGCCTACTGGCGGAATAGCTGAGTCACCACTCCCGCTCCGCCGCCCCCCGCTCCGTCGACTGCCGCTGGCTGGCGGCGTAGTGCAAGGCTCAGTCGACTAGTGCCTATTTACCACTCGGACGCTGCCCGGGACGATCATCCTGCACGATATCCAGGAACAGTTCTTCCATCGTGGTCGTGGGGTTATCGATCGTCACTACCTCACCACCTTCGGCGCGGATCAAGTCGGCTACTTTTTGCTTGGTCGCTTCGGAGAGCTGTTTTGCGTGGATTTCCGTGACATCGCGGACCTTGAGCAAACTGTCCACGCGTCCCAGCTCACGCAGTTCTCCCTGGTGCAAAATGGCCACTCGGTCGCACACGTCCTGCACGTCGGCCAATTGGTGAGAGCACATCAAGATCGTTTTGCCTTCATCGCGCAGGCGGACGATCAAATCCTTCATTTCGCGGCTGCCGATGGGGTCCATGCCCGTGGTGGGTTCATCTAGAATCAGCAGGTCTGGTTCGTTGATAAGCGCCTGCGCCAAACCGATGCGGCGGGTCATGCCTTTGGAGTACTCTTTCAATTGTCGGCGGCGGGCTTGGTTGAGGCCCACCATCTTGATCAATTGCTCGGAGCGTTCGCGGCGCAGCTCGGCGGGCATGTCGAACAGCCGGCCATAGAAGTCGAGCGTCTCCTCCGCATTGAGGAACTTATATAAGTACGATTCCTCGGGCAGATAGCCAATCCGCTCGTTCTTGGTCACGTCGCGCGCATCCTTGCCAAACACAAAGGCGCGGCCCGAGGTGGGGAACAGCAGACCCTGAATGAGCTTGATGGTCGTCGATTTGCCCGAACCGTTGGGCCCTAGCAGACCAAATATCTCCCCTTTGCGAACTTCGATGTCCAACGCTTTAAGCGCGGCGACCTTCTTGCGCCCCCAAAAGTCTCGGTAGATCTTGCCCAAATTCCGAGTTTCAATCACAACATCCGACGCAATACCGGGAGAATCGGATTTTTCTGCTTCAGCAACGGTCGAGGCGCTCATAGGAAAGGCAAATCCTTGTACGTGCAACGAGAATAGAGTAGGTGTCGAGTCAGTGGGTGAGATGAAGCGGGAGAAAATAGCTAGTTCGGCTTCGAATTCTACGAAAGTCGCACGAGCTTGGTTCACTGCGTTTGTCGCGCTTGCTTGTGAGAACTATAAATATGCACGAAAATGATCGCAAGCAGTAGGAACATCACCATATTTTGGGGAGTTTTTCACAAAGTGTCCGCTATCATCCCCCAAATCCCTCACACGACTGACGATGCCCCCGAATACTCAGCGGCACTGGGCTATCTGTACGACCGTATCGACTACGAGAAAATTGGAGCCACGCCCTATACGCTCGGCTACTATCGCTTGGACCGCATGCGGAAATTGCTCGAGGCCCTGGGCCGGCCACAGTCGCAATACCCGATCCTGCATGTTGCGGGCACCAAAGGCAAGGGCACTACAGCCACGCTGCTGGAGGCTACGCTGCGAGCCAGTGGCAAACGCACTGGACTCTATACCTCACCGCATCTGCTGCGGCTCGAGGAGCGCATTCAAGTCGACGGGGCTGCGTGCAGCCCCGCACAACTGATTGCTCTGACCGACATGGTCCGCTCGGCGGCAGCCGATTTAGAAGCCGGAGGGGATGGACGGGCGACGTTCTTCGAATTGACCACAGCCATGGGGCTGCTGCATTTCGCTCAGCAAAAGGCTGAAGTGGTGGTCTTGGAAGTCGGCCTGGGGGGGCGTCTAGACAGCACCAATGTCTGTACCCCAATCGTTTCGATCATAACCTCCATCAGCCTCGATCACCAAACTCAACTCGGCACCACGCTCGACGCCATCGCTCGCGAGAAGGCCGGCATCATCAAACCCGGCGTGCCAGTGGTGTGCATCGCGCGAGCTCCCCAAGCCCGCAGCGCTATTGCAGATGTAGCTCTGGCCCAGGGCGCGCCGGCGCAGTTCATCGCCCGCGATTTTCATGTCCAGTGGTCCCCGCAGTTCGCTCAGCTCGACCCTGCCGATGGTCAAAAGCCCAACGCTTGCAACCCGTACGCCCCGGCTGACATGGTCGGTGCGCAGGTGCACTTCGAAGTTGGCCTTGCTAACGCTGCATCAGAGCCTAAAGCTACGGCAGGCCGGGACGTGGGTCTTAGGGCTGCCACCGAAAAAAATTCTGCAGCATCGCTGCCGCCCACGGAGAACGATTTGACGGGGAGTTGGCAGACCTGTTTGCTAGGCCGCCATCAGGCGGATAATATCGCCGCGGTATTGGCCACGCTGAGCTGGCTGCAGCATCAGGGCTGGCACATACCGCGAGCCGCAGTGCAGCAAGCCCTAGCCAGCGCGCAGCCACCTGCTCGCTTGCAAATTGTCGGTCACCAGCCGCTGGCAATTGTCGACAGCGCACACAATCCCGCTTCGATAGCCGCTGGTCTAGCGGCCTTAAGCGACCATTTCCCCGGCCGTCCAGTCAGCGTGGTGTTTGCGGCCAGCCGCGACAAGGACTGGGGGCAGATGTTAGAGTTGCTGGCTGCTCGGGCCAGCCGCTTGATCTTAACTACCTATCAAAAGAATCCACGCGGACTGCCCGTGGCAGAGTTGCGTCTCCGGGCCGAGCAATTGCTGTGCAGCGCGGCGCACCAGCAGGTGGGAGCGCTAACAATCGAAGTCGTGGAAACGCCGGCCGCGGCCTGGGCGCACGCCTGCCAGACCGCACCCAGCGACCACGTCATCTACAGCACGGGTTCGTTCTTTTTAGCCGCCGAGATTATGGCCAGCCTGATATAGTGGTGACTTCCCAATAATGTGGCTCGCTGCTCACTCTTCAACGGAACCAACTGCTATGAAAAACTCGCTCATGTTTGCGCTGCTGCTGGCCGTGCTGTGCAGCCCGATCTGCCCGCCACTAATCGCAGCCGACAAGCCGAATATCATTCTCATTTTTGCCGACGATCTGGGCTGGAAAGATGTCGGCTATCAAGGTAGCGACTTCTACGAGACACCGCATCTCGACCGTTTGGCAGCCCAGGGAATGGTGTTTACATCCGGATACGCTGCGGCCGGCAATTGCGCGCCCAGCCGCGCATGCTTGTTGTCGGGCAACTACACGCCTCGGCATGGCGTGTACGCAGTGCAGTCTACCGACCGCGGGCCCAAGCACGAACAGCGGCTGATCCCAATTCCGAACAAGAGTGGTTTGCCGCCGGACAATGTGACTTTGGCCGACGCGCTGAAGTCTGCCGGCTACGCCACGGGCATCTTCGGCAAATGGCATCTCGCCGGCCGCGATGGCGCGTTGCCTGAAGAGCAAGGCTTCGATACGGTCTTTGAATCTCAAAGCGGTTGGGGGAAGAGTGCGCCGGATAATCCTAAGCGGATCTTCTCACTGACCGACGCCGCCTGCGATTTTGTCGAGCAAAATCGCGAGCGACCGTTCTTTGTCTATCTATCGCACTACGCGATCCACTCCGCGCTGCAGGCTCGTCCGGAATCGCTGGAAAAGTTCAAAGCCAAAACGCCTGGCTCCCAGCACCACTCGCCGCTCTATGCAGCTTGCCTGTACGACCTTGACGCCGGCGTCGGACGCTTGATGCAGAAGCTCAACGAATTGAACTTGGAAGACAATACGCTAGTCGTCTTCACCAGCGACAATGGTGGCACGCAGAAATCGTCGCAAGAACCTCTCCGAGGTAATAAGGGTTGTTACTACGAAGGTGGCATACGCGAACCATGGATCATGCGCTGGCCTGGGGTCACCAAGCCGGGCAGTCGGTGCGATGTGCCGGTCATCAACCAAGATCTGTTCCCCACCTTCCTGGCCCTGG
>JBEBXX010000199.1:0-5307 GCA_040391435.1 Aureliella helgolandensis
AAAAGCAGCGAGCCTCGCAGCAGCTCAGCGATGCCATTGCTGACAGCGACCGCACCTACTCCACGCGCCTGCAACAGGAATGGCAGCAGTCGAGCGGCCTGCGCGAGGAATTGCTGACCGCGCAGGCGTCGCGCCAACAAGTTCAGCGGGAGAGTATCGAACGCCTGCAGCGCGGCGGGGCACAGCGACTGCACACCGCCACACGCAAAGCACTGCAGTGGATCGACGGCTCGCGCCGCTGGTGCGAGCAGACGTTCCCGGCTTGGGAGCACTGGCAGGCGCTGTCCAACCGGGCATTCGGTCCGCAGAGCTCCCACGACTTCACTTTGGACTCGCCGCTGCTGCCGGTCGGCACGCTGCAACTCAACTCGCTGAAACTCAACTCGCCGCAACTCGACTCGACACAGTTGGGAGGGCTGTTGCCTGACGAGTCCGCTCAGGGCAGGCAGTCCGCGCGGTTGGCAGCTCCGCTGCTGTTCGATCCACTCAGCGATGGATACTTGGCGATCACCGCCGATCCCAACTCGGCCGCAGTGCAGGGTCTGCTGCGGGACCTGATCATGCGCGCCCTGGTCGGCTTGCCGCCAGGTAAAACTCAGGTGTGCGTTATCGATCCACCGGGCTTGGGGCGCGATTTCGGATGGCTCATGCACCTTGGCGACTACGACCCTCAACTGGTCACGCACCGCGTCTGGACTCAGCCAAGCCATATCGCCAAGCAGCTCGCGACGCTGGCTACGTCCGCTGAAGACTTCATTCAACAGTCGCTGCGCAATCAGTATCGCACGATCGTCGACTACAACATCGAAGCGGGCGCGCTGGCTGAACCCTATCGCCTGCTGATCTGGTCGGCTCTGCCTAGCGGACTGGACGATCACTCGTGGAAAAGCCTCCGCAGTGTGCTGGAAACCGGGGCGCGGTGCGGCATCATTCCAATATTAGTGATCGATCCCAATGCGGCTTGGCCACAGGCCGAGATGGGCGAGTTCGTTGCCCGGCGTGGCCTGCACTTGGTTCACGATCCTAACACGGGCAAGCTGCACGTCGATGAGCCACTACTGCGTCCCTGGCCCGTCGACCCGCCCACGCCAGCGGCCGAAGCTCAAGCTCAGCAGATTATCCACGAGGTGGGTCGACTGGCGCTGACCGCCAGCCGTGTCGAGGTGCCGCTGGAGCGAATGCTGCCGGCGGCGCAGGATCGCTGGCAGGCCGACAGTTCGCATGCGCTGGACGTTCCCATCGGTCAAAGCGGAGTGGGACGCACGCACGCCCTGAAGCTGGGCGTGGGTACGGCTCAACACGCCATCATCGCAGGCAAGACTGGCTCGGGAAAATCCAGTCTGCTGCACGCCATCATTACCAGCGCCGCGCTGAGCTACTCGCCAGAGCGGCTGCGTTTGATCCTGCTCGACTTTAAGAAGGGGGTGGAGTTTCAAGTCTACGCCGACGCGCAGTTGCCCCATGCCGATATCATTGGCATCGAGAGCCATCGCGAGTTCGGGCTGAGCGCACTGGAATATCTCGACGGCTGTAGGCAGCGCCGCGGCGAACTGCTTAGGCCGTCATCCGTGCAGGACATAGCCAGTTGGAATGCGCGGCATCCCGAGCAGCCGCTGCCGCGGATGCTGTTGGTGATCGACGAATTTCAAGAGCTGTTCGTCGAGGAGGACAAACTCTCCGGGCAAGCGAGTTTGATTCTCGACCGCATCGTTCGCCAGGGCCGCTCGTTCGGCATCCACGCGGTGTTGAGCAGCCAGACTCTGGCAGGTGCCTACTCGCTACCGCGCACGACGCTCGGGCAGATGTCCGTCCGCATCGCCTTGCAGTGCGACGCCGCCGACGCGCAGATCATCTTTACCGACGACAACCCCGCCGCAGCCCGCTTGAAACACCCCGGCCAAGCCGTCTACAACGACGCCGGAGGGCGGGTCGAAGGGAATCAGCCCATGCAGATCGGCTGGATGTCCAAGGCGCAGCAGACGAGCTGGCTGGCCGAACTGCCCCACGGCTATCGCAATGCCGACGCCACCACCAACCGCCTGGGGCGCTGCGTGGTCTATGATGGCAATCGCGCCGCTACCTGGGATCCCGTCAACGCGAATATGGCCGTTGAGCATAGTCTGCAGCAGATCAACGCCGAAGCGGTGTGGTGCGTGGCGGGGGAAAGCGTATCTATCCAACCCGCGGTTACCTTTCCGCTGACTCGGCAGGCTGGCCGGAACATGCTGGTGGTAGCCAGCGAGGACCGCATGGTAGCTCCGCTGCTGACCGCTATCGCCGCGTCCCTGGCGCGAGCCGCACCCACGCAGTTGTTCGTGCTGCAAGGAGCCAAGCCGACCGACGCATGGGCGCTCAAGCTGCCGACGCTGTGGCGTGGCCTGCGCAGCGATCCAGACAGCGAGCTGCGCGTGTTTGACAGCCGTGGCAGCGAGGCTTGCCTGAAGCAAGTGCACGAATTGCTTCAGCAGCGCATGCAGTCCGCCGACTCGCAGGCTGCATCAGCTAGCGATGCTGTCGGTATTGAGGCCAGCGGCGATGCTGCACCTAGTGACCGAGTTGATTCCGGTACGAGCTCGGCTGCTCAGGCGTCGCACTCGAGTGCGGAGGCGAGCGTGCCGCCGGCGGTACTGCTCGTAGTTATGCAGTTGGGGCGTTTGCGCGAATTGCGGCGCGACGACGATTTTGGCATGGGCGGCTTTGGCGAGGGCGAGCTGAAACCGGACAAACGCCTGGAGGAGATCCTCCGCGACGGGCCCAGCTACGGCGTTTTCACGTTGATCTGGGGCGAAAACTATTCGACCGTCGGGCGCTGGCTGTCTCGCGCGGCGCTGCGCGAGCTGGAGATTCGCCTGTTGATGCAGATGAGCGGCAATGACTCGACGCACTTGATCGAATCCATCGCCGCTTCGCGTTTGGGCGATCAGGTCATGCTGGCTTATGACGAGGCTACGGGACTGGAGCAGCGATTTCGCGCCTTTAGCCCGCAGTGGATAGAATCCATCGTGGCTTGGGGCTCCCACAAGACTTCTGCAGAACGGCTTGACTAAAAAAACGACAACTTTTAGACTCTAGCCTGCAAGCCAATCAATCGCACCGAGGGCGGCTCACCCGAGCACCCTCGGCACCCTTGTTTAAAACACAGAGCCCAGGTGGCGGAATTGGCAGACGCGCAACGTTGAGGTCGTTGTGGGGGCAACCCCTTGCTGGTTCAACTCCAGTCCTGGGCATTCTTCAAAAAACCAATGAAACCAAGGGTTTTTTGCTCGCAACACCAGCGGGGATAACTGCACGGAAATAAAATCCATGGCACCAGCGGTGGTGCCATTAGTCCCGATAGGGACGGCAGGTGCTAGCCTGGGATGTAAATCCCAGGTGAAGTAAAGCTGTGAACAGCGAATGCCCTGAAGGGGCGACAGGCGTGCGACCCTGCATCCAAGTCGACGCCTGTCGTCGCTTTGCGAGTTCTCGAAGTGAACGCGCTCCGTCACCTGGGATTTGCATCCCAGGCTGTCACCTGTCACCGCTTCGCGGTTGAAGAAGAGCATTGCCGAAACTGAAGGTATGTTACGAAACGCGTGCGAGATTTTAACCTCATCTTACAAGTGGGGTAAGCACCGTCCCGTAGACCCAGCTTATGAGGGGGGAAAGAGGAGCTTAGACCGCTATGCCCAGCGACTGCGACCACTGCCGGCAACCGCGTGGCCGATAACCCAGCTTTTCATGCCCTGCGCGGCAGCGATGTCGGCAATTGTCTTGGCATAATACGGATTGACGATGAAGGTCAAGCCGATGCCCATATTGAAAACCTGGGTCATTTCATCGTCGTCGATCTGTCCGAGTTGCTGGAGCCACGGAAAAACAGCCGGCAGCTCCCACGCGCCGCGTTCAAAGACCAGGTCGATACCCGCCGGAAGAATCCGCTCAGTGTTCTCTAGAAGCCCGCCGCCGGTGATGTGAGCGATTCCATGCACCACGTTCTTGACTTTGTAATGTCCTAGCACTTGCCGCACCAGCGATGAATAGATCAAGGTGGGCACCATCAGTGCATCGCCCACTGAGGCATTGAGCTGGTCGATCCATTGGTCGATGGCCAAGCTGGCTTTTTCGAACACAACCTTGCGCACTAGGCTGAATCCGTTGGAGTGAAAGCCCGACGACTGGATACCGATCACGATGTCGTCTGCGGCAATCTGTTTACCGGAAATCAGATTGCGCTTCTCGGCCACGCCGACGCAGAAGCCGGCTAGGTCGTAATCATCATCACGGTACAGGTCGGGCATGATAGCCGTCTCGCCTCCGAGCAGCGAGCAATCACCCTGCACGCAGCCCTGGCTGATGCCGTCGACGATCTGTTCGAGCAGTGGCGGGTTATCGCGCCCCATCGCCACGTAGTCTAGGAAAAACAGCGGTTCAGCGCCGCAGCATAAGATGTCGTTGACGCACATGGCCACCAGGTCGATACCGACCGTGTTATGGCGTCCGAGGAGCTGAGCCACCTTGAGCTTAGTCCCCACCCCGTCGGTGCCAGCGATCATAACGGGTTCGCGATAATTGCGCGCGAAGAGGCTGGAGCTGAAATCGAGCTGAAAGAGCCCGGCGAAACCGCCATCGTTGCGCAGCACGCGTGGGCTAAAGGTACGGTGCATCAATTTTGGCAGGCGGGCCATCGCCTGTTCGTACAGCTCCAAATCGACGCCGCTGTCCTTGTAAGTGGTTGGAGTCATAGATTTCAGCTTGCGAGTAATTCGGGATTATCAGCGCACGCCGGTGGCACGCGCTACGGAGTTTGGACTGATGAGCCGCAATTATGGTCGCTCTCTGCCGAACTGCCCACTCCCTAGGAAAAAAGCTGCAGCCGAGTTTTCTGGGCGATGTGGGAGGAAAGAGCCACGTGAATCGACTATATTCGGTGCAGTTCGCCAGAAAAAATGGGTGCCGGCCGCCGGGCCTGCACCTTTCGAGCTGGCAACGCATTCCCTTCCTCCGCCTCGGTCCATCCCCCTTCTACTCTCACAAGCTGCCGCTCTATGACCACTTCTCTGCCACCGCTCTCGCTCCGCTTGGCCTACATCTGTCTGCTCGCCTGTAGCTGGGTCGGTCAATCGCTCGGTGCGACACCGCTCTACGCACAGGCACCGGATGGGCCAGAGCAAGCCAGCACACAGGCCAGCACACAGGCCAATGCAGACGCAGGTGCCGGACTAGAAACTAGGCCCATTCGGCAGTTGGGCGATAGTGCGGCCGTGGCTCGCGACACCCCCGTTCGCAATTTGGCTGACCCCGATGTCGCCACTCCCGACATGGCTG
>JBEBXX010000200.1:0-5303 GCA_040391435.1 Aureliella helgolandensis
GCTTCCAAAACTCCACAGTCTCGCTTCCAAATCCCCTAAGTCTGGCTTTGAAATCTCGAGAGTCTCGATTTCATTTAGCGATTCGCACGATGTCGCATTGCGGAAAGCGGCGGCATCGGTTAGATTCAGTCTCGTTCGGGGTGTAGCGCAGCCTGGCTAGCGCATCTGGTTTGGGACCAGAGGGTCGTAGGTTCGAATCCTATCACCCCGACTTTTTTCAATTTCTTGCTGGACATGGACTTGAGTCACCTGCTGGCTTCGAGCAGAGCGGCGTTCTCCCATTTTGCAAAACGGTATATACCGCTTTGAGGGACGACGAGCATGCCGCGACTAGTTGAAAGCCTATCCAAAGTACCGCAAGCATCGAGCGAGCGGACAAGCGATTGTCTCGATCCACGGCCAAGATCATTACCTTGGCCCGCACGGCACCAGGGCCAGCCAGCTGGTTTACGACAGACTCATTCTTAAGTATCTGTCTGCCGATAGACAAGCCCCTTCCGCCCGCCGAGCCAGGCCTTAGCATGGTCGAACTGCTGGCTGCCTACTGGAGGCACTGCAAAGTGCTACTATGTCAAGCATGGCGAGCACACGCAGGAGCAAACTGCCTACCGAAAAATCATCCGCGAACTCCGCCAACTCTACGGAGCCCTACCGGTGGCCGACGTTGCGCCCAAGTGCCTCAAAGCCGTTCACCGCTTTGCTCTACATGCTAAGGCCTGCCATGAGTATTCCCATTCACATCGGAGAAACTACCATCTAACAAGAAATTGCCATGATGATCAAAATAGCCACCACTGTGCGGACCGGGAATTACTATCAATCCTTGCGCTCGACTACCGGCGAAGCGATCCAGGGGTGACGGGATTGACCGAGGATTACTCCGCCACTTTTAAGCGACTCCACGCGGGCAGAGTGGCTTCGATGGTGAGAGTTTCTCGATGATCAGGGATGACATTCTTGGCTATGTCTTTATTCCACTGGAGGCCGTTGCGGTCGTTGATTTGATACGGCTGAGGGGCAAGGTTACTGAAGCGGAAACTGCCGTCGGCCGCCGTCTTGCCCTCGGCTTCAAAACCGTATGTCTCGCCAGGCTGGTGCTGGGTGGGATAGGCATAGAGCTCTACGCCAGGAATTGGCTTGCCGGTAACAGCGTCGACCACATGGCCTTGCAGCACTTGACCTTGCACAAGTCTCATCGTGACCGGCGGCCCTCCTGGTTGCAACGCAATGGCTTGCGGTTGATAGTCCTTGTTCAAGTTCAGCCGTACCTCATAGCCGTCCAGGGTCGAGCTGAGCCCGGCGACTTGAAAACGACCGTGGGGGTCAGTCGCGAAGCCCGGACTCCAAGTGGTGCCCGCGTGAGGATGCTTCAGTACCAACTGCAGGGGCACGCCGGCCAGTGGTTGGCCGTCGGGCCCGAGGACCGTGCCTGAGGCGAATGCGTCCGGTGAAAACTGTAGCGTTACATCAGTGGTCGGCGCGGCAGCGGTAAGTCGGACGGGCTGACTGACTGCGCTGTTATGCCCGTCGCCGGCCGTGACGACATACGTGGCGTTGAGCGGCAAGGGCGTGATCACGAATCGCCCCTCAGCATCGACGCCCGGGCCGGTGCTGGGAGTGATCGACTCCATTCTCAGCGCTTCCGGTTTTTCAATAGCTCGCAGGGCGATGGAAATGCCATTGGCCGGCGTGCCATCGGAGAGTAGGACGTTCCCCGAAATCGCGCCGGCTGCGATGGCCTCAATGTGGACTCGCTTTGGTTCCGTGCCGGGTCCCACAGAGAATGTATGGTCCTTGAACCAGTAGCCTATCAGGCCCTGTGGTTCTACGCGGGCTTCCACGCCAACGGTCACGTCGAACCTCGCTCGGCCGTCATGCAGCGGCACTACTTGCCTGTTTCGAAACACGCGTTCTTCCAGGCTCGCGGTGATGACCTCGACGCTACCGCGCGGCGGCGCACCCTCGTCCGCTTCAAAGGTCAGTTCGACTTGTCGCAGTTCCGGCGCCGATACCGGTTGGGCCAGGTCGAGGGTCACTCGCTGCAGCGGTTCGGACAAGTCGAGGGTCATTGTGTGCTGGCCCGCCGTGATTTTGGTCTCAGCCGGCAGCAGTCCGCTGATGACAAACTGGCCGCCGCCATCTGTCGCCTCAACGGTCGCCTGATCGCTGTACCAGCCGCGGATGCCCTCCGGCCCCAACGGTACCGTTTGGTGGATGTTGATGTACGGCTTGCCGCGCTGCTGCGGCAGGCCCAACAAGTCGCCCAGCAGCGTCCCGTCCAGTGTAAAGTTCGGCCCTTGGTGCAGCCGCAGATCGCTCTGCCCGGGGCGAATGCCTTCGTGGACGCGATTGCCGTGCTGTGGGTGCCTGACCAGCACATCATAGATACGGTCGCTGACCAGTCGGTCGAGCAGGAAGCGGCCCTCTTCGTCAGTGGTCGCTAGGCGGTCGCCGATGGGGCCGTGAATGTAACTGCTACTGCCACGGCTGCCCCCACGCGTCACAAACTGCTGAAGCGTGGCACCAGCGATTGGTTGGCCATCGGCGGTCACCACCTGGCCGGTACCGGGTAGCGCACGCTCGAGCGCGATTCGTAGCGTCTGACCGCCCACAATAGTTACTCGGTCCGATCCTTTATCCTGAAAACCCGGGGCTTTGGCGGACACGAAATAGTCCCCTTCGACAACGTGCGGCAGGATTCCCTGCCCCAGCTCGTCGCTGACCGCCTGCAATGCGTTCGATGAACCGCTACCGGTGATGTACCCAGCAGAAACGTTCGCACCGGAAACCGGATTATCATCTTCATCGGTAACCTCGAACTCAACGGGGAATCCTAACGGAAGGACGATCTCCAAATCGTCAATCACCTCGCCCGGCTTGCCGTTGAAGGGACCCGCCACCGCGGGCCCATAGCCGTCGGCGTTCAAACGCAGCCAGATGACGCCGGGGGAAACGCTAGTTTTGAATGACTCGCCGAAATCGCCAATCCTCCCCATGGTGCTATTTTTCCCATTATCGATAAAACTGTCGGCGTGCACACGCGCCGGCAGCGGTCGCCCATCCTCGGTACGGACGATACCGCTCAGCGTGACTGGAGCGCCGCCCTGGCCGCCCTGAGGGGGAGCATTCGTTCTAACTTTTTCGGCGACGCGCTCCACTCGTTCGGCCGGAGAGAGAACTTGCGCGGCAGCCGCCACGACAACATAAGTTCCCTGCCGCAGTACGCTCGCAGCCAGCAGCGCCAACAGCAACAGCCCGAGCAGGCCGAACGGCGAGACATGTAGGCTGGGCCTGTGGCTAGGGAGCAACACGCGGCGGATGCGATCTAGCAGGACGGGACGTCGCCGAGAGTTGATTGCCATAGCCGCCGTTGGTACTTGCCTGCCGTCGTCGATTGACTGCTGCCGCTCAGCCCAGTCGGCCAACGCTTGGGAGTAAACAATTGGTTCGCCACTGGTCCGCACGGCCAGCGCGTCGCAGCACGCCTCCCGCTCGATGCGGATCTGGTGACTGATCCACCACACGGCTGGATTGAAAAAAAAATACCGACTCGATCAGCATTTGCGCCAAGTTGACTAGGTAGTCGTGCCGTCGAATATGAGCCAATTCGTGAAGCAGAATGGCGCGAATCGCCTGAGGCGAGAGCTCCGTCAGCAGCGAGACCGGCAGAATGAGGGCTGGCCAAATTACGCCGGCGACCGCAGGAGAGTTGCCGAACTGCGAGATCACGACTCGCACCCGGCGAGCGATACCCAGCTCTTGCCGCAATTGATCGACGAGCTCCACGATGGACGAGTCCGCCGCCCGACTGTGCCGTACGAATCGCCCCGCATCCGCCACGGCGAGCGCCATGCGAAACAGCATCAACACCACGCCTGCCAACCAGATCGCCGCTACATAACTCATCCAAGCTTGGCGACCGGCAGACTCACTCGATACAGCCACTGCAGCCACTGCACCCTCGACCGTTTCGACTGCTTCGGCTGCCCTGCCGGATTCGTTGAGCACGTCAATGCCAAGAGACGTCGCTTCGGATGATAGCGGCTCGACCAATCGGGAAGCTGCTGGCGCGACGCCTTGCTGCGTATGCATCGTGACTGCGGCCAGTGGAGGCTGCAAGGCTGCGAGATCGAGGCCAGCCCACGTCACCAAAGCTGCCAGCACGATCGTTAGTTGGGCCAGCAGCGACGCAGCATAACGTAGCTCAGCTCGGGAGGCCGGCAGGTAGCGGAGTGTTAGCCCGAGCGACGCGGCCGACAACAGGGCGATCCACAAAGTGTGAAACAGTGCGAAGACCAGCGGCTGAAGCCGCGCACCTGCCATCCAATCAATCCATGGTGACATCGTTAGCGCTCCGTAATCCCAGGTTTCTGCTTCCCTCGCCGCACAACGGACGCGTTTGCCGGCTTGCTTGTCGCCGAGCCTTTGCGTTTCTCAGGCGAGCAACTCGCCTGCTTCTTTTTCGAAGCAATTGAGTCGGGCGACTTCGCCCGCTGTTCTGCTTGCGCGAGCAGTTCGCGAATCTGCGACATCTCGTCTTTATCCACCGCCGCGCTATCCAATAGCGACTGCACTGCGCGAGCGGCACTGCCACCAAAGAGGTTCTGCAGCATCTCGCGCATCAGTGGCTGCATCACCTGCTGTCGTTTGACAAGTGGATAGTAAATGTTGGCTTGTCCCTTGGTCGTATGGTCGACCAGCGCCTTGCGCTCGAGCCCTTGCAGGACCGAGAGAACAGTCGTATACGCTCGGCTTTTGCCATCGGGAATCGATTTGCGAATCGTAGTCACTGCCAACGGTCCTTGCTCCCACAGCACGGTCAGCACTTGCAGCTCCAAATCAGATGGTCTTGGCAGTTCGGTCATGGCTGATCGGTCACGGCTTTCTCAGAGGTTGCTCGCGGTTACTATGAGTGCAGTATCTACTATGAGTGTAGTAGTGTCAAGATTATTTTCTGAACTAAATGGGAGCTATGACAAGTCGCAGCAGCACAAGGAGCCTACTCGCTGCCGAGAAATCCTCTTCAGCGTTGGACAACCGCGAGACTGCGCGAACACTACAATTAGGCAGAGTAGCAGCACGGTGAAAAAATGTTGCAGTGGGTCAGAAATGGTAAATGTGCAAAGTGGTCTGTCGCGGATCTGTACTGGATCGTATCGAGTAGCACTGCATCGGGCCAGCGAGCTCTAAAACTACGACAAGTCGCAGCAGCACAAGGAGCTCTCTCGTTGCCGGGAAATCCTCTTCAGCATTTGATTAGCTTTGGCAGACGCCCGGCTGCAAGATTTGCTAAACAGGGAGAG
>JBEBXX010000201.1:0-5302 GCA_040391435.1 Aureliella helgolandensis
ACGATTTCCAATAATGAAATTTGCTTCATGAGCTCAGACTCAGACTTTCGGTGCCAACATGCCACGGTCAATCAGCCGTTTGGGAATTAGCCGTTTTGGCGTTAGCCACGGTTAATCAGCCGTTTTGGCATTAGCCACGGTTGATCGATATACTACCAGACCTATGCATAACTGTTTAATTTAACAACTGCGCGGTATGAACGGACGGGCTGGTGTTCCACGGACGAACTGGCCGTCGGCCACATCGGCCACAACGGTCGCCCCGGCGGCTACAAAGCACTGCTCGCCAAGCTTGATACCCTGGATCACAGTGCAACCTGTACCTACATGGCTGCCAGCCCCGATCTCCACATTACCTGACAGGGTTGCGCCCGGGCCAATGTGACAACGTTCACCTATGAAACAATCGTGATCCACCGCAGCTCTCGTATTGATAATCGCGAAAGCTCCTACAATCGCACCCGGCTGAAGAACAGCTCCCGCGTGGATTTGGCAGGTGTCCGCTAGCTGTGCGTCTGGCGCAATCCAGCCGAACGGATGCCGAAGACCCGTGAAACGATAACCGAGAGTCACAAATTTTTCGATCGAGCGGGCTCTCGGACCGTCTGACTTACAAGGCCAAATCGAACCGATCCCGCACACCAATTCAATTTGCTCGGGCGAGTACCGCTGGAGCAAAGCCTCGTCGCTGATGACTTCAAAGCCCAACCTTTGTGGTGCAAATCGACTTGGCTGTAGATCTGTGGCGACCAGGATCGACTGGCCTGCAGCCTGCAACGCTGCCGCTACCACTCGACCGTGGCCACCGAAACCGATAATAGCTATCGGCTTGTTCATGATTGCTCTTTCGGCCATAGGGGCGATAGATCAGCCGAGCTAGGAATGTTGATCACGCGTCGGCAAAGCTCTTCCGTTCGCTCGAGCGGGCCACGTGGAGCGTCGGCATAGATCGGCAATTCGTGCATCGGTATCCACAGTGGCCGACACTGGTAGCCGGCCGCGTTGAGTCGCTCCAGAAATTCGTCGCGAAAGGATTCATGAGCTGCGTTTAGTAGCACGGCATTGAGCCAGTAATTGCTGTGGCTGTCGCTCGGTTCACTCAGGAATTGAGCCACGTCTGCCAGCTCCCGAAAGCTGTCTCGATAGCGCTCGGCCAATGCTCGCTTGGCGGCGATCAGCTCTGGCAAGACTTCGAGCTGTGCCACACCCAAGGCGGCATTGATATTCGGCATGCGGTAGTTCCAAGCCACCGCATCGTGCTGGAACTCCCATGCGTGCGGTACTTTGGCAGTCGTCGTCAAGTGTTTCGCCCGGTCCGCCAAATCGGGATCGTCGGTGAGGATCGCTCCACCGCCGCCCGTCGTCAGGATCTTGTTGCCATTGAAGCTGACCGCCGCCAACTTGCCGAAGCGGCCCGTGTGCTTAGCACGATAAGTCGAGCCCAAGGACTCCGCAGCGTCCTCCACCAGTGGGATGTCGTACGCGCTGCATATTTCGACGATGGCATCCACATCGGCCGGATGCCCCAAGCAGTGCATCAGACACACCGCGCCGATGCGGCGACCGGTTTCGCGATTGATCGGACCATGGGGACCCGCCGCGCTAACTTTCTTTAAGCGAGTTCGCAGAGCTTCTGGGCAGATCGACAGACGTGTTCTACAAGCATCTACGAAGTGTGGGATCGCGCCGCAATGGACGATCGCATTGGCCGTGGCTACAAACGTCAACGAGGGCGCGATGACTTCGTCGTCTCGTCCCACTCCCGCTAGATGCAGACAAACCTGCAGTGCCGCCGTACCGTTGACAGTCGCCACCGCCCGCGCGCAGCCGGTCAGCTTGGCGAGTTCCGATTCGAAACGCGTTACGTACGCTCCCGCCGACGAGACCCAGCCCGTATCCAGGCAGTCTTTTACATACTCCCACGCCCTCGGCGGAAGATACGGCCGATGCAGCAGCACCAATTCGCTCGCCGGTCCAATCGCCTGCTCCATCGCCGCCAGCATGCGATCTGCAGCCTCGTTTTGTTTATAATTCATTGGGGTTTTCAATTCGTTTTTAGTGCATTCAAACCGTTTGCATGGCAGGCCCGGCTGGCATAGTCGCCCGACCGCTCCGTCGGTCGGCCTCCCTCCCCCTCCATAGTCGCCCGACCGCTCCGTCGGTCGTCCTCTCCCTCCCCCCATAGTCGCCCGACCGCTCCGTCGGTCGGCCTCTCCGTCGCCCGACCTCTCCGTCGCCCGACCTCTCCGTCGCCCGACCTCTCCATCCCACGGCCTCTCACCGTCCCACGGCCCACCCGATCCTTGATCAACTCCATAATCCGTCGGGCCTTTGGCCCTGACCGCCGCGTTGCATCACGTTCTCCCAGCCTTGCAGGCTGCGCTAGGTAATCTGCTGGGCCTTTGGCCCGAAATGTCTCTGCATTCATGCCAACGCTCACCCGCGACGCTTTCACGTTTGCATCAACGTTTACCGCGATACTTTATGCATTGCAGGCCAACGGCCTAACCGATTATCCAGCCCCGGCAGCAAGCCGGGGTGATGTGCCGGGGTGATGAGCCGCGCGAACGCCCGCCGGTCCAACGGCCCAACCGATGTCTACGTCACTCGTCACACTTGACGCGCGGAACGGGCCGCGGAAAACGCGGCGAACAAATGTGGTCCGGCGGGATGTCTTGACTTATATAGCTCAAGGCATCGATGCGGCATCCGCTGCCGATCGTCTTGCCGGGGGCAATGAATGCGTTGCTGCCAATCAGCACACGCTCGCCCAGGAGGACATTGCCACTGATTCTAGCGCCGGGCAGGATAGCGGCTAAGCGACCGACCGTCGCATCGTGGCCGATCGAAGCGTGAATATGCACGATCGAATGCGCACCGACGACCGCGTGACTGGAGACCACTGCCAGCGGCCCCACGAACACACCAGGTTCTAAACGAGCTGACGGGCTGACGACAGCCGAGGGATGGACTACTGTAAACGCATGCCAACCAGCCGCCTCACATGCATCTACTACTTGTCCCTTCAGTTCTTGCGTGGCGATGCCCACATGATAGAACACCTCGCATCCCAACCCATTTAAACGCGGCGCATCATGCCTGGTAAACTGTTCACGGTCGTATACCAGTCGCTCTACTGAGCTAAATCGGGTATAGGCCATCGCCTCGACGGCTTCCATGATTTCAATCGCCGTGCGTTGGCCTAGGATTACTAAAACCGGTAACACGCTCATAGCGTCCCTGCATCGACAAAAATGTTTTGTCCCGTTACTGAGCAACTGGCGTCAGATAGCAGGAAGCAAACCGTGGCCGCCACCGAGCTGAGCTGGGTAGCTTGTTTGAGCGCAGTGCGTTGGTAGATCCGCTGTTTTTGATCCTCGCTCAAAGCCGACGACATCTCGGTCTCCATAAAACCAGGCACTACGCAGTTGGATCTAATGCCCTTTGCCCCCCATTCTCGCGCTACATTTTTTGAAAACGATTCCATAGCTCCCTTGCTGGCGGCGTACATGGCCAGCCCCTTATAGCCCGTATGAGCGCTAACCGACGAGATGTGCACGACCGAGCCCGCCACTTTGTGCAGCAGCATGTTGCGTATCGCACACTTGGTCAACTGCATGGGTGAGAACACGTTGACCTGAAACAATTGCTGCAGTCGCTCAAGATCTAGATTCGAAATTAAATCGTCGTACGCCAGGGCCGCATTATTGACCAAACCATGCAAAGGCGTGTCAATTCCGATCCCCGCATCGAACAATTGCTCCTTTATTCCTTGCGGCTGTGCCAAGTCGTATGGAATGAAGGTTAAGCTGCCACCGTCGCCCAGTTCTTCAAGCTCGCGCGACGCATTGCGACCTACGGCAAACACGCGATGCTCGGAAGCCAGCAATTGTCGCACGATTTCCAGGCCTAAGCCGCGCGTCCCCCCAGTCACCAAGATGTTCATGCCGAGCGTTGCTTTTTACCTGAAGAAGTCGCCGCGATTGAATCCACCGAGCGAACGATGCGTGGAATCATGTAAGCTGGCAAGTCGCCGGACAGCCGAGTAAGAATATCGCGAGCCGTAAGCGCACGCCCCTCAGCCAGCACCACATCGCAGCACACCAAGTTGCCGGTCACCGAGTTTTCGCGACCATACACGGCAGCTTGCAAGACTTCGTCCATCGCCAGCAATAGAGTTTCGACGCGATGTGGATTGACTTTGTAACCGCCCACATTGATCCAGTCAGTTTGCCGCGACGTGATGCGAAACGTCAGGGGATCTTGTTGCAGGACTTCTACGCAGTCGCCAGTTGCATAGTATTCATCGTCGAGCTGTCGCTGCAGGGACTCAGCCAGCAGCGAACGATGCAGAAATAATTCCCCGTCCACGACGCGCACGCGACCGCTCAATCGCTCCGGTACGCGGAAAGCGTCGTCGGTAGCCACGAACAAGGAACCGGCTTCGGTCGAGGCATAGATGTTGCGCAGGCGCGCACTGGGAAACGTGGCAGATAAGCGGTCGCGCAGGGCTGGGCTCGATAATTCGCCACCGCTGCTCACGCTCCTGACGTGCCGATGAACTCGCCCGCTCGCGCACAGCAGATTGAGAAAAGTTGGCGTCGCGCTCAAATGCGTAATCCCCTGCCCTTCGATAGCCGCGTGGATTTGTTCTATAGGCAGTCCGAACAGTCGCACCAGCTTATTGCGATTGGCCAGGGCCTGAAAGAAAACTTGCAAGCCAGCCATGTGAGCCGGGTGATAAGCCAGCCCCCACACATCCTGCGCATGCATGGGATCGCGACGCACGCCACGAGTCAGCGAGTCCACAGAGTGCAGCACCAACTTGGGTTTGCCCGTCGTCCCCGACGTAAACAATCCAATTCTTCCCCCCCCGCTCTCCCTCAACAAACAATCGCTCGAAACTGTTTTACCACTTGAAGATGGCGCATAGCTCCCCTCGCCCCTGTACTCAGGGGAGAGGGGTTGGGGGTGAGGGGCGTTTCTCTTGTGAGGCGAGCTTCTCTCAACTTGAAGCAACAGCGCTGCACTCTCCACATCCCCGGGCTCATCCACCAGCACCACCGTGCTTCCAACGCGCACAGCCGCCAGCAGTTTTATGAAGAAAGCGACATCTCCCTCCCATGCCAGCACTGGTGGCACACCCTCTGCACTCTCTACCGCGCGCACCAACTCTTCATAAGCAAAGCAACTCGCCTCTTCACCATCGACATAGAAGGCATCATCCACCGCGTAGCTTATCCTCAACTTGTCCAATCGTGGTCACCAGCCCGTTAGCAAACACATCCACGCCGAACTCAGC
>JBEBXX010000202.1:0-5301 GCA_040391435.1 Aureliella helgolandensis
TGGGCATGATGGTGGCAGCCAGGGCCGTGGCCGTGAGGCCGCTTGGCGACAGCCCCGGCCGTCGTCGGCTGCTCGATTGTCGAGCTCGACCACTCGGCCAGCACGCTCTCGATCGATCCGCTGGTGGTAAGCTGCCGATCAAATTCCACACGCACCGCGCCATCGGCAGACACGCTGGCCTTTAGGACTCCAGCGATGCGTGACAATCGCGATTCGATGGCCGAGGAGCGGCTCTCAGACATCGATTCGATGCGTCGCAACAAATGCCCATAGCGTTGGGTGATTTCGGCCCCAACCCGCGAGGCGTACTGGCGGACTTCCGACAGCGAAACGACGAGCGGGTCATAGTGAATGCACAGTCGATCCGTGCCGGACGATGAGTCGAGTGTGATGTGAGCTTTGTCAATTCCGACCTTGCTGCGCAGCAGGTCCGTTAGACGCTGCACACACTGATCCTTGGCGTCGGATACATCCGGTATGAGTGGCGTCAGTTCGAGCTCAGTTTTCTTCACAATACTTGTCGCCTCAGGTTTCCAGTTGCATCAGTACCCAAACTCGCAATCGCTGGCCCAACTACTTAATGATCGTGATCGTGATCATGTTCGATCTTGCCATGGTAGGGAGTGCCAGCGATAGTCAGCGACACACTTGGCGCGGCGGCATGGTCATCCAAATGGGCTACCAATTCGCTGTCGGCAAGTGAGAAGCGAGACGATTTCCCCTCAGGATCGGTCGCGTCGGGTGTGGCCGGCAGTGTGAATTGTTTGGGAGTGCCGGCCAGCATGAGGTTGATCGTTACTTGTTTAGCATCTACGGCGACAACTTGCGCTGCGTGGTCATCGAGCACATAGAGCGTGACCGAGGTGGCATCGTGGGTAACTTCGAGGTGGTATTCGTGGTTGCCCAGTTCGACCAATGTTCCGTTGTGTGGGCCAGTGCTCGGATGATCATGAGCATGGTCGTGAGCAGCGGCAGCAGCGGCATCGGCAGTCGTCGAACTGCCAGTATTTGCTGCAGGTCCGCCAGCGGGCTGACCTGTACAGCCCAGCGCAAAGCTCAGCAGGCTACCGGCGACGATGAATCGTGAGAGATAAAGCATATACAACTCCATAGGGAAACGTGGAAACGCAACAGCGTCAGTGACTTAAAGCTGGACAGGCGCGACTTCCTCCTCTAGTTTGACTTCTTGGCGCGAGCGGTGAACTACCTGTTCAGCAGATCTCAAACCAAACAGCCAGAAAAGCGCAGGATGGACAAAGAAATCCAACATGGTCGAACTAATCAATCCTCCCAGGATCACGGTGGCTACCGGGTAGAGGATCTCTTTGCCCGCCTCGCCCGCCGACAACGCCAGCGGCACGAGCCCGATACCGGAGGTCAAGGCGGTCATCAACACGGGTGCCAGACGCTCTAGACCGGCTCGCACAATCATCGCTTGCGTAAAATCCTCTCCTTCGTGCTGCACCAAATGCAAATAATGCTGCAGCAGCAAGATGCCATTTCTTGAGGCAATGCCCGCTAGCGAGATGAAGCCCACCATAGCGGCGATGGTTAACGTTTGGCCCGTCAGCACCAGTGCAGCTACCGCGCCGATAAAGGCCATGGGAAGGGCTGCCATGACCTGCAGCGCCAAGTTGACCGACTGAAACAGCGTATAGAGCACCAGGAACACACCCAGCAGGGCGAGCGCAAAGAGCACCAAAATCACGCGACTGGCCGACTGCTGGCTCTCAAACTGCCCGCTGTACTCCACGAAATATCCACTTGGTAGAGTGCCAATAATGGGCGTGAGCAGGTGTTGAATGTCCTTGACCACATCCACGACGCCGCGATCGGCCACGTTGCATTGGATTACAACACGGCGGTGGACGTTCTCGCGGTTAACCGCATTGGGTCCACCCGATTCATAGATGTTCGCAATCGCCGATAGCGGTAGCGTGCCACCCTCGGGCAATTGAATCGCCAATCGTTTGAGTTCATCGATATTCTCGCGATAGTCCTCTTTCATGCGGACCAGCAGATCGAAGGTCCGCATACCCTCTAGAACTTCAGATACGACAATGCCGTTCATAGCGGTTTCAATAGTGTTATTGACCGCGGCCGCAGACAGCCCGTAGCGAAGCAGGCGATCGCGATCCAAATCGATGCGCAGTTGCGGGATGATGACCTGCGGTTCAACCAGGGCATCTTCAACTCCCGGCACCAACTCAATCTCGGCCTTGATGACATCGGCCTTCTGGCGCAGCAGATCCAGATCGTCACCGTAGAGCTTGATACCAATCTGGGCTTTGACGCCCGAAACCATGTGCGAGATCAAGTGGGCCAGCGGTTGTTCGACGGCGGTGACGATACCGGGAATGTGTTCCATGGCTTCGCGTATCTCGGCGATTTGCTCCTCGCGCGAGCGCGGCGATTGCGGATCGAGCTCGATGACGATCTCGCTCATATTGACCCCTTCGGCGTGTTCGTCCAGTTCTGCGCGGCCGGTCCGTCGCGCAAAGCGCTGCACATCCTCAATCTGCATCAGCGACTCCTCTACCGATTTGGCGATAGCCGTCGAAGCGGCTAGTGAGGTTCCGGGAGGCAGGACTACGTTGAGCTGAATGGTTCCCTCGTTAAAGGGCGGCAGGAAGTCGCGTTCTAGCCGCGACAGCGCCACGGCGGCCAGTGCAACCATGAGCAGGGTGGCGAGCAGGTTTAAACGCGGCACGCTCAAGCTAAAGTGGATCACTCTGGCTCCGAGCCACTTCAAGCCGCCCAAGACCGGACTCTCGCGCTCATCGCCGCGGGCTGGCCCGCCCGCCAACAGCCAGTAGGAGAGCACGGGCGTAACGGTCAACGAAACCAGCAGCGAAGCCAAAATTGACACGATATAAGCAAAGCCCAGCGGCGCAAACAGTTTGCCTTCCATACCGCCCAGCGCAAACAGCGGGATGAATACCAGGATGACGACCATGGTGCCAAACACGATCGAACGCCGCACCTCCACGCTGGCACGAAACACGACCAGCAGCGGGTTGAGCGGACTGCCCGCTTGGCGATTTTCTTTAAGCCGTCGGAAGATGTTCTCGACATCGACAATCGCATCGTCGACTAACTCGCCCATGGCAACGGCAATACCACCCAGCGTCATCGTGTTGATCGAGAGACCAAATCCGGCGAACACGATGGCCGTGATGACCAACGAGAGTGGGATTGCGGTCAACGTAATAAACGTTGTCTTCAAATTGAATAGAAAAAGAAACAGGACGATGACGACCAATATTGCGCCATCGCGCAGGGCGGTCACCACATTTTCAATGGCCCGATCGATGAACGCCTTTTGAGCATAGACTGGCATGATCTGCACGCCCGCCGGCAGCGCCGGTTTGAGTTCCTGGAGCGCTGCCAGCACCGCGTCGCTGACTTGGCGAGTATCCGCGCCGGGCTGTTTGTTGATTGTCAGTACGACGGCTGGGCCGCCTGACCACTCGCCGTGTTGGGCTGAGGAGTTGAAGCCGGTAGAGCCGCTTTGGTCCGGACCGCTGGGTGGAGAACTCGCATGGCTGAGCTCGCGCCGCACAAAGGCGGAGCTGTCGCCGCGCTTGACTTGCGCACCCTCGACCACTTCGGCCACCTGCGACAACAGCACTGGGCGACCTTCGCGAATCGTTACCGGCACTTTTTTCAAGTCATCGATGGACTGTAGGCGACCCAATGAGCGGACCAACAATTCGCTGGGCCCCTGCCGATCCAAGTAACCACCGGTACCATTCTCGTTGCTGGCCGCCACCGCCGTCTCCACCTCCTCGAGCGTGACGCCCAACCGCAGCATGGCGTCGGGATCTACCAGCACTTGGAATTGCTTGCGTTCGCCCCCCATCGTGTAGACTTGAGATACGCCCGGGATAGTGAGCAACCGTTGCCGGACGACCCAGTCCGCCGTGGTGCGCAATTCCATCGGATCGGTAGCCGGATCGTCGCTCCACATGCCCAACATGAGGACCTGCCCCATGATCGACGAAATCGGAGCCAATTGAGGGGCGATACCGCTGGGCAGGCGATCCTGCACCATCTGCATCCGCTCGGCTACGATTTGTCGGTCGGTATACATGTCCGTACCATAAGCGAACTCGACATAGATCACCGACATGCCGACACCCGAGGTGCTGCGCACGGCCTCCACGCCGTTGGCACCGTTCATGGCTGTCTCCAGCGGGAAGGTGATCAGCGACTCGACCTCTTCAGGTGCCATGCCCGGGGCTTCGGTCATGATCACAACGCGCGGGCGATTGAAATCTGGAAAGACATCGATCGGCATGATGGCAATTTGCCACGCACCAAACCCGGTCAACAACAGGGCGGTGGCGATTGTCAACAGGCGATGGGTAAGCGCAAAGCGGATGACAGAATTGAGCATATTGGATGAGCTTCTCTAATGGTTATGGCCGGCGTGGGGATCGACGGCACCGCCCGATTGATTCTTAATCGCCATCTGCATTTGGTGAGCCGACTTGTGTGCCACCACAGCACCTGGGAAGAGCGAGCCGTCGTTGGCGATGACTACCGACGACTGGTCGCGGTGCTGCACGTGGACCGGGACGCGATCGAACTTTTTGCCATTCTGCTGAAACACGAACCAGTCGGCCCCCTCTTTGACAACCGCATCGACGGGCAGAACAATCTGATTCTCCCACTGTTCGACCGGAACACGGATTTCCAGACGCTGCCCCACGCGATGCTTCCAAGCGATGAACCGCTGCCCCTCGCTATTGACCTCATCGCGCACAATCTCATTGGGCAATTCGACGAACAGCGATAGGGTTCGCGACAGAGGATCGATGGCATTGCCGACGAATGCCAACTCCAGGTCGGGAACTACGATCTGCCCCTCGGAATTCGGAAAAACGGCCGTGACCAACCAGCCCTGAGCCACCGCGCGGCTGACCGCCAACATGTCCTGTTCAAAAGCTTTGCCTTCGATGAACAATTGCGAATAGTCGGACAGCGAGCACAGCATCTCGCCGGCAACCACCGCCTGCCCCTTGTGGACTTGCAATCGATCGATCACCAGCGGACGGCGACTGCTCGCCTGAACAAACGAGATCGCATGGTGCGGGGTCTGGCTCAGCCGCAGCTCCTGTTGCTCCTGCTCGCTGTGCTCATCGATCTCTGGTGCGACGACCTGCAGGTCGCGCAGCAATTTGCCATCTTGTCCAATAGCGTCCACTTGCTTATCTGACAAGCCGTGCATCTTGAGCGCCTCGCGCTGAGAGCGCAAATGGGCTTCCAGCTTTTCTTTGGCGTAGCGCCGATCTAGCA
>JBEBXX010000203.1:0-5296 GCA_040391435.1 Aureliella helgolandensis
TGAGCGAATCCGCAGCCAAGGGATTGGAACCCGAGGGATTGGCCCGGCTGGGACTTTCCACCGATTTAAGCGGACAAGTCGCCCTGATTACCGGCGCATCGCAAGGGCTGGGCAAAGCCTGCGCCATTCGCTTGGCCGAATGCGGCGCGACCGTGCTATGCGTGGCCCGCAGCGCCGACAAACTCGCTCAAGTGGTAGCTTACATCGAAGCCGCCGGCGGCCAGGCTGTGGCCATGGCCTGCGATGTCGGCTCGCGCGCGAGCGTCTCCGAACTGTTCTCTACAGTTGAAGAAAAGTACGGCAAGCTAGACATCCTGGTCAACAACGCTGGCGTCACACGCGATACGCTCCTGCCGCGCATGACGGATGAACAGTGGGACGAAGTCATCCAGACCAACTTGACCAGTTGCTTTCTGTGCTGCCGAGAAGCCTCAAAAATCATGATGTCGGCTCGCTATGGCCGGATTATCAATATGTCCAGCGTCTCGGGCTTGATCGGCAACCCTGGGCAGACCAACTACTCCGCATCCAAAGCGGGCATGATTGGACTGACCCGCAGCCTGGCGCGCGAACTGGGCAAACGCAAGATTACCATCAACGCGGTCGCACCCGGCTTTATCGAAAGCGACATGACCAAAGCCCTCGGCGACGAGGTGCTCAAAGAAGTCAAGAAGCGCATTCCAGCCAATCGCTTGGGACATGCCGATGACGTGGCCGCCGCAGTGGTCTTCCTGGCCAGTGCCGGAGCGAGCTACATTACGGGACAGGTCATCACTGTCGACGGTGGTATGACAGCCTAAAACGACGAAAACGGCCGCAGATGACAATTCTTGCTACCTCACTTGACCGAGTTTGCTAGAATCTTCTATCCTTTGGGGCTTACCTGGGTCGCGGAGTTGCAGTCCGGCGATAGAATTCGGCACTGTAACCCTGGGACTCGAAGCAGTAACGGGTATTGAAACAGACAATTGAAATTGTGAATTCGCTTGGGTTTGTCCAAGATGAATTGGTAACTTACAGCTTTGGGAGCGTAGTAAATGGCATCCGTTGAGGAACGAGTGGTCGATATAGTTGCAGAGCAACTGGGCGTTGAAAAGGACAAGATTACTCGCGAAACCCACTTCGTAAACGATCTCGGTGCCGATTCACTCGACACAGTAGAACTCGTGATGGAGTTGGAAGAAGAGTTTGACATCAGCATTCCCGAGGATTCGGCTGAGAAGATCCAGCGTGTCGGGGAAGCGATCGATTACATCGAAAAGGCGCAACAGGCTTAGCTGCCCCAGGGCAGATTGGTCCGTTCGTATCGCACCCCAGCAAGCGTGCTCCCGCGGTGAATTGAACAAGATGCTCGGCATCTCGTTGGCGATTCCGCGCAGGCAATCCGGCTGGGGTGATTTACTATAGTGTCAGTGCACTCCCCGAGTCGAATCGCAAGAGCATGAAACGTCGCGTTGTTGTAACCGGTATGGGTCTGGTCACCTCTTTGGGAAAAGAACTGGACGAAGTTTGGAAGGCTATTTTAGCAGCGCAGAGTGGCATCCACTCGCTGAGTCTAATTGACCCGTCCCCTTATAAAGTCAAGTTAGCCGGAGACATCCCCGACTTCAGTCCGGGCAGGTTTTGCGATCCCAAAGATCTCAAGCGACTCGATCGTTTTACGCTGTTTGCGATGTACGCAGGGGGCAAAGCGATCGAGGACTCGGGACTCGATTTCACCCAAGAAGACGCCTATCGCTGCGGAGTGATTTTGGGCTCGGGCATCGGCGGCTTAGCGGAAATTGAAACCCAGGTAGAGCGCCTGCTGTCCAAGGGGCCCGATCGCGTCAGTCCACTGACGATTCCAAAACTGATGCTCAATGCGGCAGGCGGCAATCTGTCGATCCGCTACGGGCTGCGCGGGCCTAACTTTACAGTGGCCACGGCTTGCGCCAGTGCTACCAATGCGATGGGCGATGCACTCAAGACCATTCAGTATGATGACGCGGACGTGGTTATCACGGGTGGCACCGAAGCGGCTATCACGGCCATGGGTCTGAGCGCTTTTCAGAATATGAAGGCACTCTCAGACCGCAATGACGAACCACATCGAGCCAGTCGACCCTTTGATCTCAACCGCAACGGGTTTGTATTGAGCGAAGGTGCCGGGCTGCTAGTTTTTGAAGAGCTGGAACATGCTCTCAAACGCGGTGCCAGAATCTATGGTGAAGTGCTCGGCTACGGTGCCAGCGGCGACGCAGGACACATTACTCAGCCCGATCCGCTCGGCTCAGGCGCCGCGCGGGCCATGGAAAACGCTCTCCGCGATGCGCGGCTCGAGCCGACCAGCGTCGATTACATCAACGCTCACGGCACCAGTACTCCGCTGGGGGATAAAGCTGAGACCCAGGCCATGAAAGGCGTGTTTGGCAAACACGCCTATGACCTATCGGTCTCCAGCACTAAAAGCTGCCTCGGTCACCTGCTGGGGGCGAGCGGTGGTGTCGAGATGATCCTGACTCTGCTGGCAGTCGGCTCCGATACGGTTCCGCCGACAGCCAACCTGGAGGAACCCGATCCAGCCTGCGACCTTAACTACACACCGCTTAAGCCGGTTGCCCGCGAGCTGACCACGGCGA
The DNA here is from genome assembly GCA_040391435.1 of Aureliella helgolandensis. Taxonomy (GTDB): domain Bacteria; phylum Planctomycetota; class Planctomycetia; order Pirellulales; family Pirellulaceae; genus Aureliella; species Aureliella helgolandensis_A. Next base: position 2,619 of record JBEBXX010000203.1, read on the forward strand.
TGAACAATAGTTTCGGTTTCGGTGGGCACAACGCAAGCATCCTGTGCGGCAAGTTGCGCTAGGCCAAGCGCCCCACGCTAGCGCACTGGGCTGGGGGACACCCCACGCTAGCGCGTTGGGCTAGCCGACGGCGCTAGCCGCGGGCCTCTTTATGCTATACCCCACGCTAGCGCGCTGGGCTAGCCGCGGGCCTCTTTATGCTATACCCCACGCTAGCGCGCTGGGCTAGCTATACCCCACGCAAGCGCGCTGGGCTAGCCAGACCCGCGGCTAGCGCGCTGGGCTGGCGGGGAGTTGTCTGCCGACCACGCGGCAGCGCAGTTGCCCCGCGGCCAGAACGGTCGTGACTTCGTCCCCCTCTTGAACCTGCTCGGCCGACGTGAGCGGCTGCTGCGATCCGCTCAGGTGAGTCAAACTGTAGCCACGCGCAAGCACCTCCAGCGGCGACAAGGCCTGGCAAGCTCGCGCGACGCTGGCCAAACGCTGGCGCTGCTGCCGCACGGCATTCCAAATTGCCGTGCGGCCGCGCAGATCGAGCTCATCGATGAACTGCCGTCGCTGCTGATGGATTTGGTGCGGCCGGGCGAGCACGCTACGCGTGGCGTAGGTCTCCAGTCGCTGGCGGATCCCCTTGAGCCTCCCCTGCACTGCCCCGCCAGCCCGCCGCTCCAATTGCCGTAGCGTCCCACGCAGCTCGCTCTGGCTGGGCAATGCCAATTGTGCGGCGTGCGTGGGAGTTAGCGCGCGGGCGTCGGCCGCCAAGTCGCTGAGCGTGACATCGATCTCGTGACCGACCGCTGAGATAGTAGGTATGCGACAGGCCGCCAGAGCGCGAATGACGGGCTCTTCGTTGAAGCACCACAGATCCTCGATGCTGCCGCCGCCGCGACCGACGATCAACACGTCCAAGGCCGGCTGCATGAGCTGAGCCAGTTCAATGCCGCGGACGATCTCGGCCGCAGCCCCGTCCCCCTGGACGCGGGCCGGAAAGAGGATCAGCTCAAAGCTCGGCCAACGCGACTTGGCCGCCTCGAGAAAATCATGCAGAGCCGCCCCGCTGGGACTGGTCACAAAACCCAACCGGCGCGGAAAGCGTGGCAGCGGCCGCTTGCTCTCGGGTTCGAACAGTCCCTCCTGAGCCAGCCTCTGGTGCAATTGCTGGAAGGCCAATTGCAACGGCCCAAGCCCTTGAGGTTGCACGCGATTGACGATCAGTTGGTAGCTACCGCGCGGCGCGTAGACTTCCACCGCCCCCTGGCAAATGACGGACATGCCATCCTTCAACTTAAAGGGGAGACGCGCAGCCGCAGACCGCCACATCACACCTCGCACCTGACTGTGCTCGTCTTTGAGAGTGAAATACAGGTGCCCGCTGCTGGGGCGACTGAGGTCGGAGATCTCTCCCTCGAGCCACACCTTGGGAACAGCTTGCTCGAGCGTTTGCTTGACCAACCAATTGAGCTGGCTGACCGTCAGCGGTGCCTCGGCGCAGTGCCCGCGTGGGACGCCGGCCGCTTCTTCGTCTAAGGAGGACATGCTACTGGCTTTGCGAGAGGATTTGTGTGTGTGGTTGAGTTACAGGAGCGTGCGCTGAGGCTTGCAGGACGCGCATGGGCGCTTTGCGGCTGACGATACAAAATTTCCGATCCGCGGACATCGCAGCGCCGTTCGGCCCACGCTTCGGCCAGTTCCGTGAGCTGCGCCAATTGGCTCTCTACCCACTGGCGGTAGTGCTCGATATCCCCCTTTTCGATATCGGGTGGCATCTGCAGCCGTGGTCCCAGGATAGCTCGACAGCGGCTGAACGGCCTGGGGAAGGCAAACTTATCCCACGAACTGCGGTTCCGCCACGGGCGATCATACCCGACGGCGATCGGCACAATTGGAATCTGCAAACGACTGGACAAATACACGCAGCCCTGGGCCATTACCCGCCGCGGGCCGCGCGGGCCGTCCGGGGTAATCGCTAAACTCATTCCCCTGCCGCGCTCGATGAGCTGACGCAAAGCCGCTGTACCGCCACGATTGGAGGAGCCGCGGACGACTTGAAACCCCGCAAAGTGCCCCACGTGCGACAGCACCTCGGCGTCCTGATGCTGGCTGAGCAGCATCGACAAGCGACAGTTGGGGCGCAGAAAGAGCGGCAACGGAATGGTCTCATGCCACAGGATATAAATCGCCGGGCCGATAAATTGCGCATCGGCCGGGTCCACCGTCGCATCATACCGCGCGGCGCGGTACGACAGCGTCGACATCCACGCATTGAGCGACTTGATGACCAGCATCCCCACTAACCGCCACAAGGCTGTGGGGGGTTGGCGTCGACGGAAAAACTGGCGAATCGGCTTGGGAACTTTAGGCATGTCGAAACAAACAGCGGTATTTTTTCGCGAAAACTGGATAGGTTATCGCAAGCTAGAAGCTTACGCCACGTAGGGTGGGGTATGCATCCTGCTTGCCGCTTTGTGGGGTATGCATCCTGCTTGCCGCTTTGTGGGGTATGCATCCTGCTTGCCGCTTTGTGGGGTATGCATCCTGCTTGCCGCCTTGTGGGGTATGCATCCTGCTTGCCGCCTTGTGGGGTATGCATCCTGCTTGCCCACATACAGGCAAAAAAAATCCGCAAGCTAGAAGCTTACGCCACCGTTCACAAGCTAGAAGCTTACGCCACCGTTCAC
>JBEBXX010000204.1:0-5278 GCA_040391435.1 Aureliella helgolandensis
TAACTACGATGCCTCGGCGCGCATGGAGCGCATGTTAGCCACCAAGCTGACTTCGATCGCCAAGATGTTCGGCGACAAATTGGTGCAGGACATGGCCGTCATCGGAACCGATTTGTATATGAAAGAAGGGGCCAGCTTGGGCGTGCTCTTTTTGGCTAGCAATCCTCAGTTGTTGCGCAGCTCGATGGAGTCGGATCGCAAAGCTGTGCTGGGGAATAACGCCGACGCGCGACTGGCCAATGTCACAATCGCTGGTCGCCAAGTGGCTCTGCTGAGCACGCCGGACAACCGCATTCGTTCGTTTTTGGTCAGCGAGGGAAATTACATTTTCATCACGACCAGCCAGACGTTGGCTCAGCGCTTCTTAGAAGTCGCCGATGGCGCACCCGCTCTGGCTGACAGCCCCTCCTTTCGCTGGGCTCGCTCCTGGATGCCCGATGCCAATAACTACTCGGTTTTCGCTTACCTCTCTCCCGACTTCTTCCATCGCCTGGTCAGCCCTCACTATCAGATCGAACTGCGCCGCCGCCTGGCGGCCATCGCCCACCTAGAGATTGCTGAAGTCGCCACGGCTGTGGCCGCGAGCGAAGGATTGGAAGAGGCCAGCGACTTGGAAGGCCTCAAGGCGCAGGGACTGCTATCCCCCTGGTTCGACCAGCGTGTTGACGGTGCACGCACGCTCCGCACAGAGCACGGCTGGATCGACTCGCTCCGCGGCGCTCGCGGAAGCTTCCTACCGATAGCCGACGTTGAGTTGCAGGCGGTCAATCAGGTCGAAGCCGATGGCTACGCCAACATCGCCCGGTTCTATCAAGAGCAGTGGCGGCATATGGATCCACTGCTGCTGGGGCTGCGCCGCTTTCGCGCCGATGGAAATCGCACCGAACAGGTAGCCGTGGAAGCCTATGTGGCTCCCTTTGAAGCAGAAAAGTACGGATGGATCGCACGACAACTGGGGGCGCCAACGCCGGTCGAACTGAAGTTGCCAGCCGATGACGCAGCCTCCTTGCAAGCCCACGTGCGGGGCGGCAATACACTGGGCATTGTTTCCGGCGACTACCATCTGTTCGGTGGTGTCAAGGACATGATTCCCCCCGCGCCGGAGGATACCCAAGGCCTGATCAAAACGCTGCAAGCGCTGCGCGCTGCGCCGGCTTATGTCGGGGGTTGGCCCAAGCCGGGAATCATCGAACAATTGCCGCTTGGGCTCGGCCTGGGGCGGCCCGATGCGGCCGGCTTTACGCGTCTGCTGGGTGGCCTGTGGCGTTGGCAGGATGGCCAGTTCAGTTTGATGTCCTTCGATCGGTCGATCTTGGTTCAAGCCATCCCGCAGTTGGGCGTGCTGCAGACCGATGACTTGGCTCAAGTCCGCGCTAGGGTGGCAAATCTAAATGGCTCGCAGTTGGCAACCTGGATCAACCAGCAGTGGTATGCGCGGGCTTGGAAGGCCTCCCAAGGCAATGCGCGGCTACTGGACGCGATTCATCAGCAACTGCGTGTCCCAGGGGCAGACTGTCTGGCCGTCGCACAGCGACTGCTCGACGTGCGCCTACAGTGCCCCTTGGGCGGCACTTACGAATTCAAACCGCTGGCCAGCGGCCAAGACGGATGGTGGACCAGTACCGCTTGGTCCCAAGCAACATTTGACGCACGCGGTAAGCCGCTGCCACCCGCGGGCTATTCTGCCCCGTGGATCGATTGGTTTCGCGGCGGGCGCGTACACTTGACACAAAACGCCAACAGTTTAGCTCTGGTAGGCACGTTCGAATTGGAGCTGCAACCGTTGGCCGTACAAGCCGAACCCCAGCTTCCAGGGCTACTTCCCACTCTGGATTTCGATCTCTTCGGGTTGCCCAAAAAGCTGTTCGGCAGCGGCGATAAAAAGGAAGCCGCACCAGCTACCAGAAGCTTCTGAGCTATCAGCTCGCGTCGCTGAGCGCCATGGAATCGGGTCGACAATGAGTGAACTTCAGTAGAGTGTTGACCCGGCCAAATGGTATACTGTCCCTCGTCTTTCCCAAAATTCACTACAAAGGTTTTGCCATGCGCCACTTCGTCTATTCTCTGTTTAGCTGCAGTCGTCTCGCAGTCCTGGCCGGCGGGCTGAGCTTGCTCAGCAGCGCGTGTCTGCCGTCGCCGGCCACAGCAGACGAAAAGCAGCCCGCTAAAGTCGATACCACTTCAGCCCTAGATCGTTCGATGAAATCGCTTGGCGGCCAGACAGTCGACTTGTCCAAATACAAAGGCAAAGTCGTGTTGATTGTAAATACGGCCAGTGAGTGCGGCCTGACGCCTCAATACGCTGGACTGCAGGAGCTCTACGAAAAACACAAAGACCAGGGCTTGGTCGTACTGGGCTTCCCCTGCAATCAATTCGGCAAGCAGGAGCCAGGCACAGCCAAAGAGATATCGGAATTCTGCACCACAAATTACGGGGTCACCTTCGATATGTTTGACAAGGTTGAAGTCAACGGTGAGGGTGCCTGCGACCTGTACAAGCAGCTCACTAAGCTCGACCTGAAACCCGCTGGAGCCGGCAAGATCAAATGGAATTTCGAAAAATTCTTGATCAATCGCGAGGGCCAGCCCGTCGCGCGGTTTGCCCCTAAGACGACTCCCGACGACGCCGAATTTGTCGCCGCCGTTGAATCCCTGCTGGCCGATAAGTAGTGGTGTAAGCTTCTAGCTTGCGTCCCAAGTGGTGTAAGCTTCTAGCTTGCGTCCCAAGTGGCGTAAGCTTCTAGCTTGCGTCCCAAGTGGCGTAAGCTTCTAGCTTGCGACCCAAGTGGCGTAAGCTTCTAGCTTGCGTTCCAAGTGGTGTAAGCTTCTAGCTTGCGTTACGGTTTCCGAGAAGGCAAGCAAGATGCTTACCCCATGGCAAGCAAGATGCTTACCCCACGGCAAGCAAGATGCTTACCCCACGGCAAGCAAGATGCTTACCCCACGCAGACATTTTTTATAATTCAAGAGTAGGCTCTATGGCTGTGCGCAGCTTTTCCCCGCCCTGCCTTCGGATACCGCGACGCGCATCGCTTGCGGTTCGCTTCATGGGCGCGTTCTTAGCATTGAGCCCGCGTCTGGCAATGGGCCCGCTCTTGGCTATGGCACTGTGCAGCGTCGGCAACGCGGCAACTCAAACTCCGGCCACCAGTGCAGATGAGCAACAGGCGCGGGTGGCCGAGTTGATCGAGCAACTAGGAGACGAAAATTATCATCGTCGCAACGCAGCGCAGTGGGAGCTGGAAAGAATCGGCTTGGCCGCCTTCGAAAAGCTCAGGCAAGCCGCGCAAACCCATCCCGATGCACAAGTGGCCCGCGCCGCGCGATATCTGATCGACAGTCAGAATGTCGTGTGGTGGCTCGAGAGCGATGGACTGCAAGTGCGCGAATTGCTCAAGACCTACAACGATTCCAAAAGCGAACAACGCGATGCGACGCTGCAAAGTCTGTCTGACATTGGTTCCCCCGATGCAATCCTAGCCCTGTGTCGATTGACGCGATTCGAAAGCAGCGAACTGCGGTCCAAGTCGGCCGCATTGTTTCTGATGCAGGCGATCGCTCAAAAGTTCAAACGCCCAGACACTCGGCCCAGCGCTCAGCAAGTGGCTCAGCTCCGCGGCTCAATTGCCTTAACCTTGGGCGACAGTCAGCGCGCGGCTGCCACATGGCTGCGGGCACTTATGTCGGAGCTGGATTCCGGCGCGGCGCAAACCCCCAGCAGCGTTCCAGACAGTGACGTTCCAGACAGTGACGTTCCAGTCAGTGACATTCCAGACAGTGACATTCCAGACAGTGACATTCCAGACAGTGACATTCCAGACAGTGACGTTCCAGTCAGTGACGTTCCAGTCAGTGATGTTCCAACTAGTGACGTAGAAACTAGTGATAATATTGAACTGGGCGCAGATGGAGCGGAGCAGTTGGAGCGACGAGACCCGGCAGGCGTGGCTGTGTGGAGACAGATCGTAGAACGCGAGTTGGCGTTAGCCGAGCATGCTGGCCAGTCGACCACGGCCGACACCCTCGCGCAAGCTGCTGCAAGCCCAACCGAGCTGCAGATCACCTTGCGGCTGTATCGCTGGATCGGCACGTGGGTCACCGAGCGCTACGGTCGCCAATCGGCATTGGACCTGGTGCGAACTAGCTTGAGTTTGGTGGGCCAGGATCCACAAGCTCTGATTACCTCTGCGGCCTGGGCCAACTAAGCGGAACTGCCAGAACTGGTTTGCGAGTTTGCGGCGCGCCATCCGGATCAGTTCAGCGCAGAGCCGCAACTGGGCTATTACAAGGCCGAGGCCCACTTGCGACTGGGGGACGAAGCGGCCGCACAACGCGCCGCTGAGACCGCCAGCCAAGCCGTGGTCAAACAACTCGACCAACTTAAAAATCTTAAAAATTTGAATTTGGAAGATATCCAGGCCAATCGCCACTACCAGTATGCGCGGCTTTTGGCGCAGCGCGGTCTGTTCGCCTGGGCCGAGCAGCAATACCTGCGAGCGGTGGAGTTGGACTCGCGCATTCAAGCCGGTATTCGCGCCGATCTGGCACAATTCTACTGGTTCGGCGGCCAGTACGACCAAGCGGCTCAAACCCTGCAACCGTTGGCCGAAGAGGCGCTGGCCAATCGGCAAACAGAGTTTCCGGTGCAGACCGACATCTATAGCAACCCGGCTGGAATCTTGGCCAGCTACCATTTCTATAGCGGCTTGGCCGCCCTAGAGCGTGGCCAGAAGCTAGAAGCCAGCACGCACCTGCGGCGGGCGATCGAAGTCGACGGGGCATCGCCTAATCCTGATGTGGTCATCGCCCTGCAGCGCCTGGGCAGCGACGAACCCTTTGGACAATATTTTCAACAAGCCTTTGAACGGATGAGCAACGCGTTGCGAGTACAAGTGCTCGAGGCCGAGGAGCAGTTGGCTCGATCAAACGACCGGGTCAGCCGCTCGGTCACCGCGCCGCGACTGGCTCAAGAATGCAATCAACTTGCCTGGTTGCTGAGCAAATGCGAGATCAGCACGGCGGAAGCGCTGAGCCTGAGCCTACGCTCGCTGGAGCTCATGCCTGACGAGTCCGTCTACTTAGATACCCTGGCCCGCTGCTACTTTGCTACGGGGCAACTCGAAGAAGCGATCCGAACTCAAAAGCGAGCCATCCGCTCTGCGCCTTATGAGCGTCAAATGCTTAGTCAACTGGCAGAGTTTGAAGCGGCGCTGGCGGCACGCAGCCAATAGCGACAGGCCCTGTTGAACCCAATGCTCTATGAGGTCCGGCGTGACTG
>JBEBXX010000205.1:0-5266 GCA_040391435.1 Aureliella helgolandensis
GCAGGTCGCCGGTTGTTGTGGCCGGTTGTTGTCGCCGGTTGTTGTCGCCGTTTGCAGGTCGCCGGTTGTTATCGCCGTTTGCAGCCGCTAGGGCCGCGTGCCGAACCACATGTCTTGGATGCTGGGGTCCATCAGTCGCACGTTTTCGTCGAGCCGCGGCAGGTCTTCACTGCCCATCGCTGCTTCCGCAGCGGCGATCTCCAAGGCCTGCTGCATGGCTTCATCGCGGGCTTTGACTTGTCCGTCTGCCTCGGCGATCTCGGCACGCAATAGATAGGCCAGGGCGCGGACGATTTGTTCCATATCGCGATCGTCGAGCGTGGTCTGCAAAACTTGCAGAGCTCGCTCTGGATCTTTGCGTTCAAAGTGTGCGCGAGCCAGTTGTAGACTGGCCAAGCCAACATATAAGCGATTGATTGGCTTTTCCTGCTTGGGAAAAAAGTGACCCACGGCTTCCCACTTGGTCAACTGGCTAGCGTCGTTGGTCAGCAGTGCCCAGCGATACTGCGCCTCGGCGTCAGTCTGCTTAGCCACATCCCAGTAGAATTCTTCTTGGCTCTCAAACAGGCGCAGCGGAGTGGAGAAAGCCAGCATGGCTCCCGTGCCAAAGCAGGCGATCAAAAAGGCAGTCGTGGCAAAAATTGGCAGCCAGCTCCGCCACTTCGGCCGCACCGCGTGGCCAGAGAGTCCAATGAGTTTAGCTTGCAGTGCCAGCGTGGCTTGGCTCGGACCGCTACGCGCAAAGCGGGCTACTCCTGGAAAGGGCACGATTTGATCGGGCCAATCGCGCTGCAGCTCGCTGTGGCGACCGGACCGCAGATACTCAAGCGCCTGGCAGGGGTCGCTCGGTCGATCCTCAGGCTTTTTAGCCAACAGTCGCTGCAGCAGGTCTTGCAATATGTGTGGCACATCGGAGCGGAATTGGCATATGTCCGGCACGGGCGCTTGAACGTGCTGCATGGCCAATGCCAACGGCGTCTCGCCGGTAAACGGCGGCCGTCCGCACAGCATGTGGTACAGCGTTACGCCCAGCGACTACAGGTCGCTGCGTATGTCGACGTGCCCCTCCTGGATCTGTTCGGGACTCATATACATCGGCGTTCCAAGCGTCGTGCCGGCGCGCGTTAACTGCGGATCGTCGGTTTGCAGCAATCGCGCCAGTCCAAAGTCGGCTACTTTCACGTCGCCGTCCTGAGTCAACATGATGTTCTCAGGCTTGATGTCTCGATGCACAATGCCGCTGGCCGCCGATTTGTTGAGCGCGGCTAGAACTTGCAGTAGCACGCTGAGCGTTTCACAAATGCTCAACTGCCTGCCCGGCCAAGCGGGCTGCGAGGCGGGGTCTTGTACGCTAGCCGCGACTTGGTCAGCTTGTCCAGTGGGGGCCGGAGCATCCACTAGCGTGCCCGCTGGCGTGCTCAAGTATTGCCGCAGATTGCTGCCTGGAATGAACTCTTGAGCAATATAGCGATGTTCGCCGTCTTGTCCGACGTCGTAGACCTGGACGATGTTGGGATGGATCAGCGAAGCTGTCGCCCGCGCTTCTTGCATGAATCGCTGCAGATGCACTTCGTCCGTAGCCAGCGAAGGACGGAGAATTTTGATCGCCGCCGGGCGATGTAGTTGCTGGTGGACCGCATAATACACGTCCGCCATGCCACCTCGAGCAATCAGCCGCTCGATGCAATAGGCACCAATTTTGGTCCCCGGAGGAAGTAGAGTAAAGCTTGAGGTGTCGGTCATAAAAAGCCATGAGTTGCAAAGCGGCACAGCAGACTTGAGCTAGTTTACCACAATCAATCTCAACCTTGCGTGAATCATGTTTGAGACTGCCGCTGAGCGTTTTCTTTCATGTGCACCACCTCTGCCAGCTCGATCATCTGTTGCGGTGTCAGCTCCTCGGCGCGCGCAGTCGCCTCGAGCTCCAACTCGGCTAGCACTTCGTCGATTTGAATTTTCGTCAAATGATCTTTCACCGCACTGTGTAGGGCGGAGCGGAGGAATTTTCGTCGCTGGGTGAAAATGGCACGCACCAGATTGTGGAAGTAGCTCACATCGGCGATGCGGCCGCGCAAGACTTTCTGCGGCCGAATGTCCAAGATGGCCGAATCCACTTTCGGTCGCGGCCAAAACACACTCGGACCCATGATGCGTACGATCTCCGCATGGCACTGCGCCTGCATCCAAACGCTGAGCGCACTGTAGTCCTTAGTGCGAGGCTTGGCCGTGATCCGCTCGGCCAACTCGCGCTGGATCGTGGCGACCATCTGCACCGGCCAAGGCTCGATGTCCAGCAGATTCGACAGGATGGGCGTAGCCACGTTGTACGGCAGGTTGGCAACCAGTTTGAGACGCCCGCCGGGGATGGCGGCCACCCGCTGCTGCACCGTCTCAATCACCGCAGGATCCAATTTGCTCTTGCTCTTGAGCGCATCCTGCTCGAGCAGCGTCACGTTGTCGAAGCGAGCAAACTCTTGACGGGCCAGTCGCGCTAAGTGCCGGTCGATCTCGACGGTTACCACATGTCCCGCTTGCTGAGCCATGAGCGTGGTCAGCGATCCGAGCCCCGTGCCAACCTCCAGCACCACGTCGCGCGGGCCGAGCTCTGCCGACTTGGCGATCAGCCCCAGCAAATTCAGATCGATCAGGAAATTCTGACCGAAGCGAGTCTGCGGTTGGATGCGCGCCAACTCGAAGCGCTTTTGGAGGTAACTGAGCGTCTGCCGTTCGGACATAGGGAGGATTTTGAGAGTTAAGTTAGTTATTGAAATGGGAAGTTATCTAAAAGTTATTGATCCAAGCTGGGTCCGCGCCGCGCGACTCACGCGCCGATATGCCCCGCGGTGCCAGCACTAAGCCGAACCGCGCAACTGTCGCTGAACGTACTTGGCCAGTAGGTCGGTCTCCAAGTTGACTCGATCTCCCGGCTTGAGATCGCCCAGGGTGGTGTGCAGCAAGGTGTGCGGTATTAAGGCCACGGAAAAGCTCGCATCGTCAACGTCGACGAGGGTCAGGCTGACTCCGTCGACAGTGATCGAGCCCTTGCTGGCCATCTGCCGCATGAGCGCCGCCTCAGCCCCAAAGACCATCGTCGACCATTCCGCTTCGTCCTCGCGGGAGAGCAATTGGCCCTGACCATCCACATGACCGGTGACTAAGTGGCCGCCGATCCGATCGCCCAAGGCCAGTGAGCGTTCGACGTTCAGCCAGTCGCCGGGCCGGCGCGACCCTAGGCTGGTCTTAGCCAGTGTTTCGCGCCCGGCTTGAAAGCTAAACACGCGCTCCGTCGGTCGCGCGCAGCTCATCCCGTCGCTCGTATTCCCGTCGCTCGTATTATTTCCCACGGCCTGGCTGGGCAGTTCGATGACTGTCAAGCAGCAACCCTGCACGGCAATGCTGTCTCCAAGGGAAACATCATCAAAGTTCTCTGGCATCAGCAACTCCAAACGAACTCCTCCAGGTTCCGGTAGGAGGGCCACAATCTGCGTTTTGGCTTCGATCAATCCCGAGAACATCTGTGCTACAAATCTAAAAGTGGCAAATCTAAAAGGGGAGGCCCGCTATTGCAATTCGGTGCTTCAATAGTACTCGCAAAAGTCTCGCTCGGCGAGCACGGGCAACTTTCCCAGCCGGGGCTGTAGGCAGGTCGCCGGACGGCTCGGCGAGTGTGGCAGCCCGCGCGCCCCATCTGGTGCGATTGGCGGCTTTTGAACACAATACGCCCTCAGAAACGCTGCGCAGCTACAGCGTTTTCACAGCCGCCCGCGGGCCAACAGCGGCAAACAGCTCTCTTAGAGTCCAGCAGTGGACGCCACAAACTTTTATAGGAAGACGAAGCACATGAGCATTATCCAAGGTGTACAAGGACGACAGATTCTCGACAGCCGTGGCAACCCGACCGTGGAAGTCGAAGTCGAATTGATGGACGGCTCAGTCGGCCGAGCTGCCGTGCCCAGCGGAGCGAGCACTGGCGCTCACGAAGCCTGGGAACTGCGCGACGGCGACAAAAGTAGCTATATGGGCAAGGGCGTTACCAAAGCCGTCGAGCACATCAACGGCGAAATCGCCGATGCTCTGATCGGTATGGACGCCGTGGCGCAGCGCGAAATCGACCAGTTGATGCTGGACCTAGATGGCACTCCAAACAAAAAACGTCTAGGTGCAAACGCCATTTTGGGAGCCTCGTTGGCGGTGGCCAAAGCCGCCGCCAGCTATACCCAGTTGCCACTGTATCGCTACCTGGGTGGCACCGCGGCTCACATTCTCCCCGCCCCGATGATGAACATCGTCAATGGCGGCCAACACGCAGATAACTCGGTCGATATTCAAGAGTTCATGGTCATGCCGTTGGGATTTGACAATTTCAGCGACGCACTTCGCGCAGGTGTGGAGATTTTCCACAATTTGAAGACTGTCCTCAGCAGTCGCAAACTCAATACTGCCGTGGGAGATGAGGGGGGCTTTGCGCCCGACTTGGGCAGCAACCAAGAAGCCCTCGACCTGATCATGGAGGCTATCAAGCAAGCAGGCTACACGGCCGGAGAACAGATCTTTATCGCCCTGGATGTGGCTGCCACCGAGTTTTACGATTCCAAGCAGAAGGTCTACACGATCGATGGCAAAAAACTCTCCGGTGGAGAAATGGTCGATTTCTTGGCCGCCTGGGTCGACAAGTATCCCATCTGCTCCATCGAGGACGGTTGCTCCGAGGATGATTGGGAGAGCTGGAAGCTGCTGACTGAGAAGGTGGGCGACAAGGTTCAGTTGGTGGGCGACGATCTGTTTGTGACCAACGTCGAACGCTTGCAACGCGGCATCGACGAAGGCATCGCCAACAGCATTTTGATCAAGGTCAATCAAATCGGTACTCTGACCGAGACCATCGACGCCATCCAGCTCGCGCAGCGCAACGGCTATACGTCGATTTCCAGCCATCGCAGCGGCGAGACTGAGGACGCGACCATCGCCGATTTGGCTGTGGGGCTGTCGACTGGCCAGATCAAAACCGGCTCTGCGTCGCGGAGTGATCGCATGGCCAAGTACAATCAGCTATTGCGAATCGAAGAGGAGCTGGGGGACACAGCTCGTTACGGCGGACCGCTTTTCCGCCGTCGCTAGGCAGGCTGAAATCTGAAATGTGAAATCTCATTTGATCCACGTAGCCCAAGTTGTCCAGCTTTGGCTACGTGGCCACCCACTGCGGATAACGTGAGCACCCACGCATAAGTTTCGGCATATAATTAGCCGTTTTGGCGTTAGCCACGGT
>JBEBXX010000206.1:0-5256 GCA_040391435.1 Aureliella helgolandensis
GGCTCATGCATACCTGCACTTAGACGATCCCTACTTCGTGGCCGGGACTGGCTTGCCCGATTGGATGAGCGTCCTGGATCGCAAGAATCGTCCGCGGCGGCAGTATGCAGAGCCGGTGCGCGAGCATAGCCACCCCAGCATTGCTGCCCTGGCGCGTGGCTGTGTGCAGCACCATGCCGATGATTTGACTTTCCATCAGAACGAGTGCTTTGTCATGCTGAGCACGCAGTTCGCGGTGGAATTGCGTCAATTGCTCGAACCGGGCCTAGGCCATCAGGCGGGCTTTGTGGGGCACATCGCCGTTGAATTGCTGCTCGATGCGATCTTGATCGAGCGCGACTCAAGCTTGCTAGACAGATACTATGCGGCGCTCCAGTCGCTGGATGCCGAGTTGGTGCAAGCTGGTGCGAGTGCCATCTGTCCTCAGCCGGTGACATCCCTAGTAGAGCTGCTGCCGAGGTTTATCGAGGTGCGATTTCTGGCCGACTATAGCGACGACGAATTGCTGTTGGGCAATTTAAATCGAGTCATGAAACGCGTCCGTCTGCCGCAGTTGCCCGCGGCGGTCGCCCAGTGGAACAGCTCGGCTCGGCAACGCGTGCGAAGCGCCGCCGACGCACTGCTCAAGATCGATGGCTGAGATCGATGGCTTAGGGATCGATCTGTGCCACTTTTTCTTCGGCTGCCTTTAGTGCCGCGGCGCGCACTTCTGCGAGATTGACTGGGACACCACCACGCTCTTTAGACACATCGGCAGCTTGCATAAAGACGAACATCTCGATCGTTTCTGCGGCTGTTACTGGCGCTTCTCCACCTGCGAAAAAATCAGCAATTTTGTGGACCAGCGGAGCATAGCCTTCGTATTTGCCGCCCACTTCCACTTGCTTGGTTCCGAACACGACCAGGCCGTAATCTGCGCGTCCGTCACGGATGCCACGAAAGGTACCGATGCGTCCGCCTTCCCACACGCCCACGGCTAGGTCGGTCCCGTCGGTGTGGGTGCGCGTGACGCTTTGGCAACCCTGTCCCATGGCGGTATAGAGAATTTCCACACCGTGTACACCGTACCAATATAGATCGGTATGGGTTGGATCGAGCGCACAGGGGCTCCATGCTGCTGCGCCACGAATCTGCTGCTTGAGCTGTGGATCTTCGCGGTAGCGAAAGATGCCCGGGCTGAAGCGCAGCGACGAACTGCTAAACCAGCGCGCCTTATACTTCTTGGCCAGCAGGTCGATCGCCAGTGCGTCGGTCAAATCGCCAGCGAGTGGCTTGTCGATATAAACTGGCAGACCCGCTTTGAAGACTGGCAGAACTTGTTCCAGGTGCTTGCGGCCGTCGATGCTCTCGAGCAGCACAGCATCTACCTTGGGCAGCAGAGCCTCGATCGAGTCGACGATCTCCACGTCCAGCTTGCGCAGGTCGTCGGTAAATCCGGCCAAGCGGTCGCGGCTGGAAGCGATGTCGTCGCTGCCGCCTGGAAAGGCCGCGACGACCCGCATGCCCGCCAAGCGGCTATCGGGGGACTCGGCGTTGAACATTTTTGTGAAGGCCGGCACGTGCGATGTGTCCAGTCCGATTATTCCCAGACGAAGCGGTTGCTTGGCGTCGCTTTGCGCGGCATCCTGCGCGGCACACTGGCGGGGGATGAATGAACTTGCAAAAATCGCTACAAGCAGCCAGTAAGTCTGAATTGGCATAGAAAGATCCTAGGGGAGTGGTTGATAATGTGGCATGAAAGTTTCAGAGGTCTCACGCAACTGCCCAGCGATTATAAACCAAACCTTGACCGGAGAATTGACAGTCGATGAGAGAATTCCACAACGACGATCTGATCCGCATGTTGTCCAACGAGGAAGCGGTGGTGCGCACGCTGGCTCTCAGTTTTCTTAGCGAGGGCTACGCACAGGACCCGGATGTGCTGTCCAACGTGCTGGCGGGTTGGGACCGCTGGGGCGTAGATGCGGCCTTTCCTGAATTCCCCCTGCTATCGCACGTTCCGACTTCCAGTGCGGCTGTGGCCGAATGCTGCCGGCGCGCAGCGGCCATCGTTCCCAATCGCAAGATAACTGACCGGCAGACACGCTGCGCGGGCAAGCTGTTGGAGCAGGTCGTGCGACTGCAGGCTGCGGATCTTAAGCCCCATGTGGCAACGATTTCAGAGACGGTGGGGTTATCCAAGGTTTTTTTCCGAGTCGATGTGGCAGCGCTTCAGCAACGCGTGGCCATGTTGGCACTGACTAACGATCAGTTGGCCGCGCGACTGGACGATGCGATTGCTCAGCTTTCACGCCAACCTGAAGATAGCGGAGCACTGCATGAGGGCCTGGCCGCACTGGAGAGCCTCCGCTTCCAGCACCCGGCTTATATCGACATGTCCGCTGCGATCGCACAGACGCCTCCCGAATCCGGCCCGCAGGCAGCCAGCTTTCAGGTCTCGATGCAGAGTCTGATTCAGTTTGCTCATGCCGGCGCTGAGCAAGCACTAGCTCGGCTGCTGGTCGATCCGCGGGAATCGATCTACTGCAACGCCGTCGAGGCTCTAGTCCGCATCGGTAGTCCGTTGGCCGCCGCGCACCTGATCGCCAGTTTCGATCGGGCCGATGCCGGGGCGCAGCGCTGGATCGTGCGCGGTCTGCAGCGCGTGCGGGCCACGGGTCTGGCCGAAGAGCTCTCGCGGCTGCGCTCGATCACTGAGGACCCGACGCTGTGGGGAATGTTGCTGGTAGCCGAGGTGCGCCAGTTTGATGTGGCAAGTCTCCCCCTGATCGCCTCCGAGCTGGAGCGCGTGCAGGGCTTCTCAGGGGCACTCATCGATGCGCTCAGCGTCTATGTCCGCGTGCATGAAACAGCCTCCGGTGCGCGGTCGATTCAGCAGGCTTTCATGAGCTATGTGAAACGCATCAGCGATGAAGTTGCGCTGCCCAAAGATTGAGGTTCGTAGGCTCGTATCCGCGGGTCAGCCCGCGATTAATTGCCGTTGACTAATTGCCGTTGACGATGCCACCCAGGTTGCCTTTCTTAAAAGCAAGGGCCATGGCGCGTGGTACCTCGGCCTCTGCCAGTACCAGGTTGGCGCGGTTCTCAGCCACGCTGGCGCGGTTTTCCTGCTCGGTTGCAATGGCTTCTGCGCGACGCTGTTCGGCCAAGGCGCGGGCGACGCGCACATCCGCTTCGGCTTGGTCGGCGCGCAGCCGCGCCCCGATGTTATCGCCCACGTCGATATCGGCGATGTCGATCGAGACAATTTGGAAAGCGGTCTGAGCATCCAGGCCGCGGCGAAGCACCGTGCGCGAGATCATGTCGGGATTCTCCAGCACGGTTTGGTGCGTCGGGCTTGAACCGATCGAGCTGATGATGCTCTCGCCCACTCGAGCAATGATCGTCTCCTCGGTTGCTCCGCCGATGAGTTGTTCCAAGTTGGTGCGCACGGTGACTCGGGTGCGCACGCGCAATTCCACCCCGTCGCGGGCGATTGCGCTGAGCGTGGCTTTGCCGCTGCGTCGTGGGTCGGGGCAATCGATGACCTTGGGTTGCACGCTGGTGCGAACGGCATCTTGCACGTCGCGACCCGCTAGGTCGATGGCTGCGGCACGATCAAAGTCCAGGTCGATGCCCGCTCGATGCGCGGCGATGATGGCTTGAATGACGTTCATGACGTTGCCGCCGGCCAAATAGTGGGCTTCTAAACGCTGAGTCAAAATGCCGTTGCGCGAGGTGATGTCGAGTCCGGCCTGTGCGGCCATAATCTTCGCATGCACGATGATCGGCGCGCGAACTTGTCGGAAATACATGCCGATCAGGCTCAGCATCGAGACGCGCGCGCTGGCCGCAAAGGCTTGAATCCACAACGCACCGAAGGCAAAGAAGGACACGACAATGAACAGAGCTACCACCGCCAAGAGGCCGATGGCGACCCACCAAGCGATCGTCGTTGGGCTAAGAGACGCCTGAGCCAGTGGAAGCCAAAATACATTTGCAAATGACAGCATATTTGGTACTCAGTAAATTCCGAAGGTGTGGCGGCAGTGAACAGCGCGAGCATGCATTCGTGCTGCAGCGCGATCCGGCATTTGCTCCATGGTAACGTTTGCCCGCCATTTTAGAAGCTAAGCAAGCGGGAATGCAACTCCGCAGGGGACGCGGCTGAGTCTTGCTATGGATGAAGAATTTGCAGGTGCGCTGAGATTTTTATGCCCAGTCGCAGCCAGAAATCGCTACACTGAGGGTTTGTGTGTGGCCGCATGTGGGGTTCGTTGTGGGTGCGCGGGTCGGGCATTACCAGTCGGGCATTGCCAGAATAGTTCCAGCCGTTCACTGCCGAACTTGGCCTTCGTAGGGCGTACTACGATTCGATAGGAAACAGACCGATGGGACGCAAAGTTGGATTTACTTTGGTGGAGCTCTTAGTAGTCATCGCGATCATCGGCCTCCTGATTGGTCTGTTGCTGCCGGCTGTGCAGGCTGCGCGCGAGGCCGCGCGGCGGATGAGTTGCAGCAACAACATGAAGCAGATGTCGTTGTCCCTACACAACTATGAGAGCTCCCACAAAAGGTTTCCCTTTGGATGGAACAGCCACGGATCGCTCTGGTCAGCTATGATTTTGCCGTTCATCGAGCACAGCCAACTCTACGACACGCTCGTCTTTGCGGAGAGTTCCAACTGGGCTGCTAATGGTAGCACCAATGAAGCGGCCGCCAGCGTGCTGATCCGCATGTATCGCTGCCCGAGCACGCCCATTGAAGAGCACCTCGACAACGACGGCATCCCGGGACGCGTCCCGGTGAGCTACCGGGCGGCGGGTGGTAGCCAGGTCACCTCCGACGACGATAGCTCCATTATTGCCGGTACGAAGTCTTTCGAAGACCTGAATTTGAACGGCATCTTTGGGGCCTGCAGCAGCGTCGCCTTTGGCAGTATTGCCGACGGAACCAGCCAGACTGTTGCCTTGGGTGAAACCGCCACCGATCCACACTTTGTCAAAGATGGCAACGCGCTGGATGTGTGGGCGATCGGCTCGCCGCAGATCGATCCCTGCCGTTGCACCGGCAGCACACACGGGACGGAGTTTAGCGAGGCAGCGGGAAGTTTCTACATGTCGATGAACCTTCGCATTCAAGATCCCGGTGCGTCGGGACGCCTGATTGAATTGGCCTTTGGCAGCTATCACATCGGCGGAGCTCACTTTGGTTTGGCCGATGGATCTGTGCATTTCTTATCTGACAGTATCGATCTGAGTACCTACCGCAACTTGG
>JBEBXX010000207.1:0-5233 GCA_040391435.1 Aureliella helgolandensis
GGTATCGACGACGGCCCGTTTCAACCGATCGGCCAAGAGCAGGCCGACGGTTGATTTACCCGAGCCGCGGTATCCCATCAAATAAATATGCATCGGCTAGATATTTGGCGGGACTAGAGCTGATTGAGAGGCATCTGGAATTCGACGCCCAGTTCCTGGTAGAGGCTTTCGTACCAGTCCTGTACCAGTTGGTTGCTCTCCTCTTGAGCGATCGACAGCGGGCCGCGTTTGTCCGGATCCGCCTTGAAGCGCTCTTGCAGTTCGCTCTCGCTGGGGCTGAAGTCCACCACGCGAACCACGTAGTAGATCGCCAGATTCTCCGACGGTGCAATGACCACTGAGCCGGGTTTAGAGCTGAACACGGAACGCATAAATTGGCTCCCGATCTGCTCAAGCTTGTTGACTTGGCTGGGCATGTTGAAGTCTCCCATGCGCGTGATCCAAGTAAACGGATCGGTCTCTACGACCAGCGACTGCTCGGAGGTGCTGAGGGCATCTTTCCAAGGCTCGTCCCCCGTGCCAGAGACTTTCTTGGCCAAATTGTCAGCCGCTGTTTCAGCCAGTTTGCGGGCTTGCAGTTGCTTCCAGTAATCGACGACTTGCGGTCGCGCATCGGACAACTGAGGCGCTTGCATCGGTCGCTCCTCGGTCTTCCAGAAGATGTACTGGAAGAATTCCGGTATGCGGCCTTGCTGAAACACCTCTTGATCGAAGTAGCTGCTTTGCAACGGCAGGAACAGCGGCAGTTGCTCATTCATGGCCTTGTTGGCAACTACTCCCTACAGCCCGGCTTCGTCCTGTCGAATTGAACTTTTGCCAAACTGCGTTTGGATGAGTTTGAAGCTGTCGGTCATGCCGGTAACGCCATAGGTCAATCCGGCTTCCTCGGCTAGCTGCTTCAGATTTGGGCGAGCTGGCTCGTCGATCTTCTTGATGCCCGACGAGGCGTCGGCATCGCGGAAGGCGACGTACTGGCGGTAGGCACCGTAGTACGGCTTCATGACTTTTTCGAGCAGGTTGGTCAAGGCTTCATCCAGGGCCGGGATGGCCGCCGAGCGAGCTAGACTCTCTGCAATCTGCTCGCGGGCCTCTTCGAAGGTTTGCGTGCGCATCTCAGGCGCTGCCGATGCGGCAGGCTGCTGCGGCGAGGCGGATTGTGCGGTGGCTGCAGGTGCTGACGGGTCGCTCTCAGCACCTGGTGACTCAGCGTCTGGAGTCTGGGCGTCGGGTGCCTGGGCGTCGGGTGCCTGGGCGTCGGGTGCCTGAACGTCTGGTGCCTGAACGTCTGGTGCCTCAGCGTCGGGGGCCGCTTCAGCCGCAGGGGCTGCATCGGCGGCTGCCGGTTGCTGTGCGTCGCTGGGCTTGGGCTCTGCGGGGGCTGGCACCTGGATGTCGGCATCCAGTGGTGCCGGCTGCTCGACCGGCGGAGGAGCACTCTCGTCGTCTTGCAGTGCAGAGACCAGTCGGACTTTTAGCGCCGGGCTACGTGGTGACCGCGACGACTGCTCGCTCGACTCGGAGTTCGGCGCATCCGCTGGCTGTTCATCCGTAGTGGCTGGCTGCGCCGGAGGTTCTTCGCTAGCCGGTTCGTCGTTGGCTGGCTCTTCGCTGGCTGGCTGCTCGCTGGCTGGTTCTTCGGTAGCTGGCTCTTCGGTAGCTGGGTTGGGCTGCGCGGCGGCCGGTTCGGCGGGAGCAGCTTCGGAGTCCGCGGGCGCTTCGGCAGGAGTTTCGGTGGCGGAGGACTCAGTCGCGGGGGGAGTGGTTTCGACGGGTACTTTTAATTGTTCCAGTTTTACCAGCCGGTCGTATTCGGCGCGCAGTTGCTCCTCGGTGAGCTTGGCCTTCTCGCGTTCGATCCACTCCTGCAGGTTGGACTGGACGTACTCCAGATTGGCTTGGTAGGGATCGACAAAGCCTGGGTTTGGAGAATTGGGATTGGCAATCTGCGTGCTACCCATATCGAAGATGGCTTGGATCTCCGACTCGCTGGGTTGCCCTTGTACTTTGCTCACATAGTCGGCCACGAAGACTGGAAAGGCTTCGACTTTAGCTGAGCGGTTGAGTTTCAGAAAATCTTGATAGGTTTCGCCGGGGACATTGGAGTAGAGCCCGGTGGTGGCGGTGCGGCGGACGACCATGGCGGCCAGCTCTTGTTTGAGCAATTGTCGCACGTCGTAGTTGCTCAGCCGGCCGCCGCTCGAATCGTAGAGGATCTCAGCGATGCGGCTGGTGGCGACTTGGCCATCGCAGAAGGCGAGGATGAATTCATCGATGGCATCATCGCTGAATTCGACGCCGAGCCGTTTGGCTTTGTCGGCTAGAATGCGGGTCCGCACAATACTCTCTTCATCGCTGCTGGTCTGGATACCCAGGCCGAGCACTTGCTGGGATTGCGGATCGTAGAAGAAGCCGGGGACCTTGGGCTCTCCGCCCGACTTGACGACTTCTCTGGCCAAGTCGTTGAGAAAGCGGACCAATGCGCCGTGTTTTTGCATGGCGTTCTGCAAATCCGAAACGGTCATCTTGCCTCCGTTCCAGCGGACCGCCACGGCATTGCTGGCGCCTCCTCCTCCCATCGATTCTTGGATTTGCATGATGGCCGGAGCGATCACGAACGCAAAGAGCGACAGCAAAACGAGTGCAGCCATCCAATAGTTTTTATTCTTACGAAACGTTGCAAACGGGTTCGACATCCTGTTAAATCCTAACGAACTGCACTACGAATAGAGTTCAAAGATCGAATTGGGGGGATCCAAAGTCGTGGAAAATACGTCTTCCACGCACTTGCTCAAAACCTCAGCCTAAGCTATCTACTGTTAGGCGGCCAGACATCGCACGGCTTGCGAGCCGGCGCGTCAAGCCGTAAGGATAGCAAGGATTCCCGTTTTTGCAGATACGAGGTTGGCGTTTTCGCCCTGAATCTGCATTGGCCTGCATCGATTACCTGAAACATTGCGTTTTCCTCCTTAATTTTCGCAGCGGCCCTCTCGGTCGCTAGCCTCAAACCGAGTCCCCAGGGAACGATGAGCAACCAAAAATCGCTAGTCATTGTAGAGTCCCCAGCCAAAGCCCGGACCATCTCCAAATTCCTTGGCAAGGATTTTGTTGTGGAAGCGAGCATTGGCCACATCCGCGATCTGCCCTCGGGCCGCAAGGAAGTCCCGGAAAAGTTTAAGAAGGAGGAGTGGGCCTACTTAGGGGTCAACGTCGACGACGACTTCCAGCCGGTCTATGTCGTACCCCCCGAAAAGAAAAAGCAGGTCACCAAGCTCAAGCAGCTTCTCAAGGACTCTAAAGACCTGTATCTGGCGACGGACGAAGACCGCGAGGGAGAGGCCATTTCGTGGCACCTGCGCGAGGTGCTCAACCCCAAGGTGCCCGTGCATCGCTTGGTCTTCCACGAGATTACCAAGGACGCCATCCAGTCGGCACTGAAGGCGCCGCGGCAGATCGATGAGGCCATGGTGCGGGCGCAGGAAACTCGGCGGATTCTCGATCGCCTGTACGGTTATGACGTGTCGCAACTGTTGTGGAAGAAGGTTCGTCCGAAGCTTTCCGCCGGCCGCGTTCAGAGCGTGGCTGTGCGACTGATCGTAGCTCGTGAACGCGAGCGGATGGCCTTTCACAGTGCGACCTACTCCGACCTAGTCGCCACGCTGGCGGTTGCCGAAGGCAAAGCCTTCACGGCGGCGATGGTCAGCTATCAAGGCAAGCGCATTCCGAGCGGCAAGGATTTCGATACGACCAATGGTCAGCTCAAGGACCCACAGGCCTTTTTGCTGCTCGATGAAGCCGCGGCCGCCGCATTGGTCGAGAAGCTTAAAGACGCCTCCTTCCGCGTCAAGTCGATCGACAACAAACCGTTCAAAGAGCGTCCCAAGCCGCCGTTTACCACGAGTACACTGCAGCAGGAAGCCAACCGAAAGCTCGGCTATACGGCTCGGAAAACCATGCAAGTGGCTCAGAGCTTATATGAAAACGGCTACATCACTTATATGCGTACCGATTCGATCTCGATGGCCAAGGAGGCTGTGCAGGCAGCCCGCGATCTAGTGCGCCAAGAGTATGGCCAGGATTACTTGCATCCCGAAGAGCGGACCTACACGACCAAAGTCAAAAACGCGCAGGAGGCTCACGAAGCGATCCGCCCGGCGGGACACCCCTTCGAGTTGCCCAAAAACTTGCAGGGCAAGCTCAACGCTGAGCAGTTCAAGCTGTTTGACATGATCTGGAAGAGGACCATTGCCAGTCAGATGGCCGATGCAAGCAAAGAGCGGACGACCGTGACGGTGGGCGCTGACGAGGCGGTTTTCCAGGCCTCGGGCACGACGATTACCTTTGAAGGATTTCTCCGAGCATACGTCGAAGGCATCGATTCGAACGATGGCGACAGCGCGCACAAAGAGGTCTTGCTGCCAGCTATGTCCGAGCAGCAACAGCTCGAGTGCCGTGAGCTAGAACCCAAATCGCACACGACGCAGCCGCCAGCGCGGTTCACCGAGGCGTCATTGACGCGCACGCTGGAAGAGCGCGGGATTGGTCGTCCGAGCACCTACGCTTCGATCATCGATACGATCCAGCAGCGCGATTATGTGTTTAAAAAGGGGAACGCCCTGGTCCCGAGCTGGACCGCTTTCTCAGTAATCCGCCTGCTGGAAGATCATTTCGGTGCGCTGGTCGACTACGACTTTACTGCGCAGATGGAAGACTACCTGGATGAGATCAGTCGAGATGAGAAAGGTTTTGTCGAGTACCTCAAGCAGTTTTACCTGGGTGCAGAGACAGGTCTAAAGCCACTGCTGAAATCCAAGATCGAAGAGATCGACCCGCGCGCCTCAAGCCGCTTTAGCTTGGGGACTCCGGCCGCAGGGGAGTTCCGCGAGGAGGTCTTCGTCCGCGTTGGGCGCTACGGTCCGTTTATCGAACAGGGAGAGCGCAAGGCGAGTATCCAGGAAGACGTCCCGCCGGACGAAATCTGCCTGGAGAAAGCGCTTGTGCTGCTGGAGGAATCTGCCAAGGGGGACGAACCGCTAGGGCACTGTCCCACCACGGGCAAACCCGTGTACATCAAAACGGGACGTTTCGGACCATATATCAGACTGGGACACCCCGAGGATGAGGAGCCGCCGAAGAACGCAGGCTTGCTTAAAGGGATGTCGGTCGAAGATGTGACGCTTCAAGTCGCTCTGCAGCTATTATCACTGCCGCGCGACCTGGGCGAGCATCCGGAGTC
>JBEBXX010000208.1:0-5198 GCA_040391435.1 Aureliella helgolandensis
GAGGCGGTCCCTGAGGCGGTCCCTGAGGCGGTCCCTGAGGCGGTCCCTGAGGCGGCTGGCCAAACGCGGCTAGGGCATCCGTCAACCCCTCGCCGCGCGCGGCTCAGGCTTAACCGCTGGCGAGCTGAGCCGGTCGTGGGGCGCATGGGGCGCATCGCATTCCAAAAATCGCTCTGGCGACCCAGGCAGGGTTTTCTTAGTATGCCGCTAGCGCTGGCCGCGCCCCCGCTGCGGCACGCCATACCGATCACTCCCAGCGAAGGAACGCGAAACGATGCGATCAATTGCCGTAATCAATCAGAAAGGTGGCGTGGGTAAGACCACGACCGCCGTCAATCTTGCCGCATCCCTAGCCGAAGCCGGGCGCCGCGTGTGCGTGCTGGATCTCGATCCGCAGGCTCACGCATCGCTGCACTTGGGCCTGTCGGTGATCCACGACCAGCCCAGCGTCTACGACATCCTGTGTGGCGACGCGTCGATCGACGATGCGCGGAGTTGGGTCAACGACCGCTTGGCTGTCGTGCCCTCCAATTTGGATTTGGCGGCGGCCGAGATGGAACTGGCTGGCGAGGTGGGTCGCGAAGTCATCCTGCGCGACAAGTTGGATGTCGATCCCGAGGATTTCGACTATCTCATTCTGGACTGCCCTCCCTCGTTGGGCGTGCTGACGATCAATGCGCTGACGGCGGTGGACGAAGTTTTTCTGCCGTTGCAGCCGCACTTTTTGGCTCTGCACGGTTTGAGCAAACTGCTCAAGACCATCGAAATCGTGGCCAAACGCTTGAACCCCAGTCTGCACCTGTCCGGTGTAGTGCTGTGCATGTACGAGTCGAGCACGCGTTTGGCGGCCGAGGTGACTCGCGACGTGGACGAGTTTCTAGAGATGCAGTCGCGCGGCGACGGCGTGTGGGCCGGAGCCAAGTTCTTCCAGACTCGCATTCGTAGAAACATTCGCTTGGCTGAGGCACCCAGCTTTGGACAGTCGATCTTGGAATATGCGCCTACTTCCAATGGTGCTGAGGACTATCGCGCTTTGGCTCAGGAAATGATGGAGTTGCGTGTCGGTCGCCACGCCCTGCCGGAAATCGCGCGGGCTGCCTAGCATCGGTACCTCTACTACTTTTCTGAAATCCAATCAAGCCATGCAGTCGGCGAGCCAAAAATCGATGCATCCGCAGCTCGCGTGCATGTGCTTGTCGCTGGCGGCGTTTTGCCTGGCCGTTAGCGGATGCCACAATTGGTATGGCGGACTGGAAAAGGGGCTCGATTTCCTACCAGCTCCGCTGGCTCCGCCGCCACCCATTGAATTGCCGGTAGCCAATCCGGCACACATCGGCCAAGTCGATCCCGACTTTCTGTGGCGGCAGGTCGTGGATGCCATCGACGACTACTTTCGCATCGATAAAGAGCAGCCGGTTCGCCGCGACAACATGAACTGGCTCGAGGGCTCCCTAACCACGTATCCGGTCGTTAGCGGTACTAGTTTTGAGCCTTGGAGAAATGACGCCAGCCGTGGTTTCGAGCGTTTGCAAAGCACGTTTCAGACGATTCGGCGCAAGGCCACGGTGCGGATCATTCCCGAGGCGACGGGTTATCTGATCGACATTCAAGTGATGAAGGAGCAGGAGGACGTCGATCAGTCGCAGTTTTCTACTGCCGGCGCGGCCGCTCAGCGGCATGACGGCACCATCGTGCGCCACGAAAATCAACTGCGGCAGGGACCGCTGACGCTGGGATGGTACGAAATCGGGCGCGACCGCGACTTGGAACGCCGCCTGATGGAGAGTATTCTAGGACGCGTAACGAATGTCGAACCGCCGCCTAAGCGATTGCTACAACACGGCCCGCCATAACGCGCGCAGCATTGCGCACGCATCTGGCCCTGTCCACTGGCAATTCGGATAGCGGGCAAGCGGTTGTCTGGAAACCCGTTTTACTCAGAAGCCGATCCGATGAAACACAACCTCGCCGCACTCTCGCTATTTTTGTCTTTGGTCAGTGGTCTGCTTGGCGCATTGGCGGGCAGGTCGAGCGGTGAGGCGGCACATGCGCAGGCTGCTGAACCTCAAACCATTCGCCTGTGGGAGGCAGGCGCTCCGGGCGCACTGGGCCAAGATGAAAAAGATATTCCCACGGCCTTGGTCTATCTGCCCAGCGGAGCGACAGAGCCCACCGGGGCAATTGTAATATTTCCCGGCGGCGGCTACGGCAACTTGGCCATCGACCACGAGGGACATCAGATCGCCGCTTGGGCTAATGAGATGGGACTGGCTGGGATCATCGTCAGCTACCGACATCGCGCTCGTGGTTACGGACATCCTGCGCCAATGCTCGACGCCCAGCGGGCTATTCGCTTGACGCGGCAGAACGCTCAGCAGTGGAATATCGATCCCGCCAAAGTCGGCGTGATTGGCTTTTCCGCGGGTGGCCATTTGGTAACGACCGTTCTGACGCATTTTGATGCGGGCGATGCAGGCGCTGACGATACGGTCGAACGCCACAGTTGTCGTCCCGACTTCGGCATTGTGTGCTATGCAGTGATTGCTCTGGGCGAGGATTTTACGCACGTAGGGAGCATGCGCAATTTGCTGGGTGAAGCTCCACAGCCCGAACTGATAAAAAATTTGTCGAACGAAAAGCAAGTCACATCCGAAACGCCTGCCTGTTTTGTATGGAGCACGGCGGAAGACAAGGTGGTGCCCGTCGAAAACAGTCTGCGATTTGTTTCGGCATTGGTCAAGGCTGGTGTGTCGGCTGAGCTGCATGTGTTTCCGCAGGGCCGGCATGGCATCGGGCTAGGCGCAGATATTCCAGGTGCCCATCAGTGGCCCAGCTTGTGTCACGACTGGCTGCGACGTTTGGAAATCGCAAAATAGTTTTCCCCTGTTATTCAACGTTAACGAGACAATCGCCATGGGTCGCAGTTTCGAAGTTCGCAAAGTCTCAATGGCCAAAACGGCCGGGCAGAAATCCAAGCTGTATTCGAAGTACGGCAAGCAGTTGTACGTCATGGCCAAAAACAGCGGTGCCGACCCGTCCGCCAATTCCAGCCTTCGCAGCTTGATCGAAAAGGCCAAACGCGACCAGGTCCCCGCCCATGTGATCGACAAGGCTTTAGAGAAGGCCAGTGGCGTGGGAGGCGAGGATTTTAGCACGGCGCGGTACGAGGGGTTCGGGCCGGGTGGCGGCTCGTTCATCATCGAGTGCTTGACGGACAACAATAATCGGACGATTACCGATGTCCGCAATTGCTTCACTAAAACCGGTTCCAAAATGGGTGCCCCTGGTTCGGTGGCTCACCAGTTTGATCACTTGGCCGTCGTCGCTTTTGCAGGAGACGACGACGAGCCGCTGCTCGAGACGCTGCTGGCCGCCGGCATCGATGTCAGCGATGTCGAGTGCGAGGCTGGCCAGATCACCGTCTTTGCGCCTTCGACAGAATCGCACAAGTTGACCCAAGCCCTGCACGGGGCCTATCCCGAGTTGGCTCTGGAGCTGGACGAGATCACGTTTATTCCGCAGGCGCGGATCGATATCTCAGAGGACGACCTGCCGATGTTCGAGAAGTTTGTCAATATGCTCAACGACTGCGATGACGTGCAAGAGATTTATCACAACGTAAATTTGCCGACGTCCTAAGCCACTCCCTCACACTTCGGCGCGCATCTGCATTTAGGGGCACGACCCCGGATTTTTCTAGCCTGGTCGCGCCTATCACCGCACGTGTGGAAACAGTCGCATCCCGAATCGATCCGGGAGTACCGCGCCAGGACGAGCGACGCCAAGCGGCCGATCGCAACCGAACGCGTCGAGCGCAACGTCGGCTGCAGAAAAAGTAGGCCAACGACCACTGCCGTATCTCAAAGCCGCTACTCGGCCCAACCCAGCCACCCACCCCTCGCCCGCAAATGGTTCTGGCGTACGGTTGCGGATCTGCGGGGATTTCTGCAGCACAATCGATGCAAGCTGTGACTTCCCGTACCCTACCGTCCGGTTACCACACACATGAATAGCAGGAGAATAGAGTTGAAGTTAAATCATGTCTTAGCGTTCCTAGGCTTGCTGGTACTGCTGACCGTGGGATGCGGCCCTAGCTCTACTAACACTACCGAACTGACCCCCGCCCTCGAAGCAGAGATCATCGCTCACGATGCCGCTGTCGAAGCCGCCGAGCGAGCCCAAAAGTAACGTCAATTAACTTGCGGTAGCTTGCATTGATTTGCAGTTGTTGTACGCGCGTAGCCTGCTGTAGCAAGCAGCGGGCGCGCGACAGTTCAGACCGCACAAAGGGTAATTGACTCCATCCACCTGTCTCCCACCCCAGACTGCAGCCAGTGGGCGACACGGTCGGGGCTAGGACAGTCCGGGGTTTCACGCGTCGGGGGCTGGAGGCTGGTCGACAACGGGTTCGATCGAAAGACCGCCTGAGGCACGCAGCGAAATATTGTACGACCTGCCCTCGCGGACTTTGATCGATACGGCCTCACCGTTCGCCGCCCGAATACCCATCTTGGCGGCTTTGACAGGATCATTAGCGAACTCCCAAAAATCACGCCACAGATGCTGCTCGAACTCGCTCAGCGCTCCGCCGCGTGCATAGGCCTGCGGCCGCATGCCAACTTCGTCCAGCGAGAAGCCTTCGTTGGGTATCTGCTGCTCGCTGAAAATGCGTCGGAACAGGCACAGCGACGTGCCGCGTTCGATGTCTGCTTGTTCGATATAGCTGTCATCGAATTTGACGATCCAGTTATCGATATAGATGACATCTCCTGGAAGCTCAAAGGTTTTAGGCGGCGAAAGTGGTTCACCGGTGGGCGAGAGTTCGACGAACTGCAGGTTGCTGTTAAGCGCCTGGCCTTCCTCATCGCGTTCGATAGAGATGACGTTCAAACGCGCCAGCCTTTGATCGGTCTTGAGCAGGTGCAGAGAGGTTTCTAGTTTGTCGATCTCCAGCAGTTGCTCCTGCACACGCTGGTTCAACTGTCCGATCTCGACTACCTTGCCGTCCAACGCACCTTGCAGATTGACGATCTGCTCCTGAGCCTGTGCGATGGCTGCCTCTTGCTGCTGAGCTAAGCGTTCGCGTTTGGTGAACTCGCTATATGCCAAGAAGCCTCCCCAGCCCAGCACTCCAGCCGAGATGGCGAGCAACAAGGTGCGGACCACGGAATTGATAGTCTTGACCCCTTCAACAATAG
>JBEBXX010000209.1:0-5193 GCA_040391435.1 Aureliella helgolandensis
CGCCACGGTGAGGCCGCTGTACAAGTGGGACTCTCACAGAGGCACGAAGGCACAGAGGCTGTGAGGCACCGCGATTAGTCACCTCGTACAAGATTGCGTCTGCTTGCATTGCAGGCCGGCGGGAGCAAAATTGGGTAGCCGGACCTAGTCGCGGAGCCTGAGAAAACAGCGTCTTACCATGGAGAACAGGACTTAATTGAGCGGAGAGGACAGGATTCGAACCTGCGGACCAGTTTTACCCAGTCGCATCATTAGCAATGATGTGCTTTCGACCACTCAGCCACCTCTCCAGATGGTGAAATCGACCGCTGGCAACTGCGGGCAGTTGACCGGCGGCGTCGAATTGTGGCAGCGAGCTACGAGACTCCCTTGCCACGGCCTATATATAACCCATTCCGGCCGATTCTTGCAACATGGGCTCGAAGATTTTCTTTGTGCGATTGGTTTCTAGCGCCAGTCCCCCCTGCCCGGCCGCGGTTTCAAGGTAGGATAATAGGGACACTCGTCCAACGGGCTGAGTTCGCACCCGTGTGAATTGTTTCGCGCCGACTCAGCTCGCCGACGTTTCTGACCGCTGTCTAGGATGGAATATGAGCCCTTCGCTCTCCCTGCTGCCGCTGCTACTGTGGGCCACCACGACACAAACCGAGATCGCCACGACAGATCAAGCCCCGTATGCGGCCCAAGTGCTGAGCATTTCTACGGCGGGTGTGGTCGTGGAAGCTGACAATAAGCAGTCTGTCGTGCCGCTCGACAAACTGCGCCGATTGAGCTTTTCCAAGCCGCCGGCCAGCCAGCGCAGTAGCGCCAGCAGCAATGCGGCGCAACAAGTTACTGTGCGCGATGGGAGCCAGTTTCGATATCAGACCTTCGACCTAGCTGCCGGCAAGGCGAGTTTTTCACTCGAGGGGGGCGCGATGCTCACTCTACCGACCGCGGCGGTGCAGCACGTGCAACTGCAACAGTTGACCCCAGCGCAGTGGACGCAGTGGCAAGCTATCGTCCAGTCTCGGTCCACGGCGGATACGCTGGTCTTAATCCGCTCCGCCGATGCACTGGAGAAACTAGAGGGCATCGTGTCAACGGTTAGCGCCGCTGCCGTAAGCTTCGACTTCGGCGGTCAAGTGATCGATGCACCGCTGACCAAACTCGCCGGCATGTGCCTGTTCTCCGCTCCAGCGAGCGGCGGCGCGCGCGGCAAGGAGAGCGACATGGCCGGGGAGAAGCTTAGTGCAATCGTGCACGATGTGAACGGCAACCGCTGGATGGCTTCCACCATCTCCCTGCCCCCACAGGGACGACAAGTAGAACTTCAACTAGTGGCCGGCGCGGCGGTTTCGCTGCCGCTCGAACAGTTGGCCGAGATCGATTTCTCTTCGGGCAGCACACAATATTTGGCTGATTTGCAGCCCTTGGCCCGCAGCTCAGGCAGCGACACCGCGGGCGTCGACAATTCAGCAGGCGGCAGCCTGCCACTAGGGCTGAGCGTGGCCGGGGCCGACAATCTGTTTGGTCCGCGTTCGCGCAACGTGCGCGCACTGGGAAAAGTCTCGCTGGGGCCCAGCCTCGAGTTCGTCGGCGGCGGTTCGATCAGCTATCGCATTCCCGAAGGCTTCACACGCTTGCGAGGAGAGGTCGAGTTGACGCCCACGGGCAATCGCTTCACGCCGTGTCAGGCCAGCGTGTTGCTGGAGAACAAGCTCATCTGGCAAGAGCGGCTGAGCGAAACGGGTCGGCGCTGGACGGTCGACGTTCCCGTGGTGGCCGATGGCAGGCTGCGGATCGAAGTTGCCTCTGAAGCTCAGACGGCAGTCGGCGACATTGTCCTGTGGCACGAACTGCGGCTGGTAAAATAAATGGCGTGGCTCATCGCTTCAGGCTGTGCTGTTGGCTGCCTGCCGGAGCTGCGGCCAGAGACCGAACGAAAACAAACCGATACATGGAACGAACATGATCTACTGGCAGGATGAACGCGGTTTAGTAAGTGGTGTCCTGTGTGGCGTGCTGAGTACTGTGTTATGCACGATGTCGCTGGGGTACGCCGCTGAAAAGGCCTCAGCGGACGTGTCGCCGCAAGTTCTCCAGGCGCAGAAGCAGCGCATGGCCGTGATGGCGCGAGCCGCCGAAGCCACCGTGGCTATCTTCGGGCTCGATGGCGGCGGCGGGGGAAGCGGGGTTCTCGTTTCTCCAGACGGCTATGCCCTGACGAATTACCACGTCTCCAGCGCGTGTGGCGATCACATGCGCTGCGGCTTGAGCGATGGGCGAGTCTACGACGCGGTGATTGTGGGAGTCGATGCTACCGGCGATGTGTCGCTAATCCAATTGCTCGGACGCGATGACTTTCCTACCGCGCCGCTGGCTGATAGCGACGAAGTGCGGGTGGGCCAGTGGTGTTTTTCAGCGGGCAACCCGTTCGTCTTGGCTACCAATTTGCAGCCCTCGATCAGCTTGGGTCTGGTGAGTGGCGTGGGGCGTTATCAGTATCCGGCCGGCACACTGCTGGAATATGCAGATTGCATTCAGACCGACGCGGCGGTCAATCCGGGCAATTCGGGCGGTCCACTGTTTAACATGCAGGGTGAGGTGATTGGCATCAACGGGCGCTGCTCATTCGAGAAACGGGGGCGAGTGAATGTGGGAGTAGGCTACGCGATCAGCGCCAATCAAATCAAAAAGTTTTTGGGAATGCTCAAAAGCGGCCGCTTGGTCGACCACGCAACTCTAGGAGCCACCGTCTCGACCGACTCCTCGGGACGCGTGTTGGTGAGCAACATTCTCAATAGCTCCGATGCCTACCGTCGCGGGCTGCGGTACGGCGACGAAATCGTGGGCTTAGCCGATCGCGAAGTTCGCAGTACCAATAATTTTAAGAATATCCTCGGGACTCTCCCTAAGGATTGGCGCGTTCCACTGGTGATTCGCCGCGAGGGCAAAACGCAGACGCTGCTCGTTCGCCTGGATGGAGTTCACTCGGAAAAACAGTTGATCGATTTGGTCAACTCAGAGTCGGCCCAAGCCCGCAAATCGTCTCAGCCGGATCCCCATAAAGATCCCAGCAAAGATCCCAGCAAAGATCCCGCTGACGAGTTGCCGCAGCCGCCAGACGATGCGCGACAGTCGCCGGACGAAGTCGAGCGGAGCGGCGAGCTGGGGGAAGCCCACCAAGGAGAGGCAGACACGCAGCCTGCTGGCAAGTTAGAGCCCGGCCAGCCAAACAAAGCGTTAGTGGACTCGATGTTGATTCAGCGGCCCGGCTTCGCCAACTACTATTACAACCAGCGGCATCGCGACGAGCTGTGGCAGCAGCTCCGGCAGCAGGCTCATTTTGAGGGCGCGGCGGAAGCTTGGACGCTCAGCGGCACCGTTGCCGGAGAGACTACCCCGGTCGCGATCGACCTCACGCCTGAGCGCGGTCTGCTGCACATCGGCACGCGGACGCTTACCGCTGAAGCTACAGAGAATATTTCCGATGTGGTCTCGCAGCGCCGAGAAACCGGTCTGTTGGTCGCGCTGCGAGCTCTGCAACAGATGCTGCTGCTTGGTCCACAGCGCATTGGGGATACCGTCTATTTGGGGATGCTGCCACAGTATCCCGGCACAGCCACGGAATTGGCAGGTGCGCCGCTGCAGCCCGTCTTGCAAACTCTGTGGTACTACGCGACGGTCCGCTTTTCATTTGACCCGAACACTGGGCTCATCACCTTGGTCGAAGTGTTCGGCGATGTGGGACAAGATCCCGTCGAGCTGTATCTCGATCAGTACTCGCCGGTAGCGGTCGGTGCCGAGAGCGTTGCCAGTGCGAGTGCCGCAGCGACAGGCGTTGACAACTCTGATGAGTCCGCTGGAAAAGATCCAGCTCAGCGTCTCTTTCCAACTCGGCTGCGGCTGCAGTATGGGACTGAACCGCACCTGCTGCTGTCGATCGACTCAGTTAAACTGGGGACCTCAGTCGAGACCGGAGCTGATGGTCCCGGTGCGCCGGCGGCAAAGCCCGCCCCAGCTCCCGCGCCGCAAGTACAGAGTCGCCGTCCGCACAACAGCTCGAAGCCCCATTTCGTGGCCACTCAAAGCCCTGCCGCAGATGCGACGAGCTCACCAGCCCCGGCAGACAACGCCTCTTCAGGCACAGAGGATTACGCGTCGCTCAGCGGCGTGGCGGTAGCCACCGAGATGAAGATTGTGAAATTGTATGGAGCCGGTGGAGCGGCTAATTTACAAGCCTACCAAAGCGGCTTTTTCATTTCTGACGCGGGCCATATCTTGACCTGCTGGAGCACGGTCCTGGATGTAGAAACGGTATTCGCTGTGACGAGCGACGGGGGACGCTACGAAGCCAAAGTTCTGGGCATCGACCCCAATTTAGAGCTCGCCATCCTGGCCACGGGGCAAGCCACGAGCCATTTTTTTGATTTGGAGCAATCGTTCGATCCGCCGGCAGGTAGTCGCGTGTTGGCCTTCAGCAATCTGTACGGAATCGCTACCGGCAGCGAGATGTCCAGCGTGCAGAAAGGCGTGGTCATGGCTCGGACCGAACTCAATGCACGCCGCGGCTCGTTTGCATCGATCTATCAGGGGCCCGTGTTGATCATCGATGCCATGACCAATAATCCAGGAGCGGCCGGCGGTGCACTGACCACCTTCGATGGTCGACTGGTCGGGATGCTCGGTAAAGAGATGCGAGACGCCAGCGCCAACACATGGGTCAACTATGCCATTCCCGTTTCCGAGATGCGCGAGTCGATCGCGCGCATCATCTCCGGCAAGTCCATTCAGAGAATGGCCATGACGCAGCGGACGGTCGATCGGCCCACTAGCTTGAAAGATCTGGGAATCGTCCTGATACCCAACGTGTTAGCCAAGACGCCTGCCTTTGTCGATCAAGTCGAACCGCAGTCGGCCGCGTCGGCTGCCGGGCTCCGCAGCGACGACTTGATCCTATTTGTGAATTCTCAACGCGTCCCTTCGCAGGCCGCGCTGTTGGAAGAGTTAACCACCATTGACCGAGCGGACAAGCTGGTCTTGCTCGTGCAACGCGGCAGCGAACTCCAGGAGCTGATTCTTAATCCGTGAATGCTAGGCCGTGCTCAGTCAAGAAACAACCATCTAAGATGTGGCTTCAATACGGGGACAATGCGTTGCACAATCGAATAGCGGCACTTGGGGTCGCAAGCTGGAAGCGTGCGCCACTCG
>JBEBXX010000210.1:0-5154 GCA_040391435.1 Aureliella helgolandensis
TCTACTTAGGGACCTACCCCGACGGCGCTAGCCAAGGTATCTATACCTGCGACTTCGACCTGCGGGATGGCTCGCTAACCCCCGTCAAGCTGGCCGCGGAGACGATCAATCCGACCTTCCTCGCATTTCATCCGAGTGGAAACTTTCTGTATGCGGTCAATGAAAGCGAAGCCACAATCAGCGCTTTTGCTATGGATGCCCAGCCGGGTAAGTTGACCTTTCTCAACGCTCAGCCTTCGCAGGGTGGAGCGCCGTGCCACATCAGCGTCGACCGAGCAGGCAAGCATGTGTTGGCAGCCAATTATACCGGTGGGAGCTGCTTGTCGATTCCCATTGCCGCGGATGGCAAGCTGGCTTCATCGTCTTCTTTTCAGCAGCACCATGGGCCCAAAACAAACGGCCACTCCATCAACCTGGATGCCGCCAATCGTTTCGCGCTGTGTTGCGATCTGGGGCTGGACAAAGTCATCACCTACGCCTTTGATGCGCAGAGCGGCGAACTGACTCCGCACAGTGAATTGGACACGCCGGCGGGGACCGGTCCGCGCCACTTAGCATGGCATCCCAATGGCAAGATTGCCTATGTGAATGGCGAGCACAATATGACGGTCTTGACCTGTGCCTACGATACCCAGCTCGGGAAGCTGACACAGAAACAAGCCATGCCGACAATTCCCGCCGATGTGGTGCGCGACGGTGGGAGTACTGCCGAAACGGTCGTGCATCCATCGGGCAAGTTTGTGTATGTGTCCAATCGAGACCCTTACAATTCGATCGCTATCTTTGCAGTCGATCCCGAGAGTTTCGAATTGTCGGTCGTCGGCCATCAAAGTGAGGGAATCAAAACACCACGCAATTTCGCGATTGAACCAACCGGCCAGTACATGTTGGTGGCCAATCAGTCGGGCGGCAATGTCTGCGTGTTCCGCATCGATCAAGCGACCGGCGAGCTGCTGCCGACGGAAACCAGCGTGGACATTGCGAATGCTGTTTGTGTGCGCTTCATGGAAATTCCTTAAACGCTACCGAAACCATTTGCGGGAAAATGCGATTTCACCGACCGCGTGTGGCAGCTCAACTTCGATAAAAAATGAGTGAGGCCTGATCTCAAGGGCCCGGCCCCCAGCGTCGTGTGCGAGCCATCCGCCGTCGTTGGTCTGACGCACGATAAGTAACCTGCGGAGCATCCGGCTGGTATCGACAGCGGCGGCGCGGCGCTCAGGGGCGATACCTTCATGTATGCTTACGTCCTCCGCTGAGCGACCGATATCGGCTGCAGGAATCTGTACGACGAGCTGGTCTGGGCGCGTCCAGCGCCAGCTTGTCGATGCGTCGGCGTCGGCGTCGGCGTCGGTTTCAGCTTCAGTATCAGCTTGCGCGTCGGGTCTCTCGAGCACTTGGCACAGTGGCCGAGGCTTCTCAATCGCGTGCCATGTGAACTGAGCGCGATTAGTTTCTGACGGAGAATTTAGTTGACCGTGGGCGGGCTCACTGCGCACGAGGCGATGGGTCACCCCCAGTTCACGCAGCACGCGATCGACTTGCGGCTGCTGCGGCAGTAGCCGATCACGTCGGCTGAGCCATCGTCGCAACTGAGCGAGCTCCAGTGGCTCGACCGACTGTGCGGCATGCAGACTTCTGACCTCCGCCAGCAAACCCAACTTGCCCAGCAACCAAGCTTGTTGATAGCTGGCTTGATCTACGGCATAGCCGTGCGACGACCGTACAAATTGATCGCGCTGCAAATCCGCTCGGCTGCGATTGCTCCACACAAACGGCGCGTGTACCGCGAGTGTGGAGCGACTGGACGTGGCGACAATCGGCGTCTCATCGTCAAAGCTCGGGGCGGGTAGAAAATCGACCCAGCAACTCGCACACAAGGTCATCTCTATCAGAGTGATTAGCATCAGGCTCGTTGCCTTGTGGCTTAAGCTTCTAGCTTGCGATCCCTTGTGGCTTAAGCTTCTAGCTTGCGATCCCACTCCTGTTATGCGCTCAACTGGTAACCGCCAGCACTCCCAATTCCTGATCGCAACCAAGCCGAGCAGCAGACTGGGCACCGCAAAGGCGACCATCAGTGACTGGGCAATGGCCTGCGTATGGGGCGGCCCTAGCCAAGCATCCGCCGCCTTGGCGGCCAGCCATTTGTCGAACCATGGTTTGGGGGAGTAGCCCAAGCCGCTGGCAAGTGCTAGACAACCGCTGAGCAGCATTCCAATTAAAGACAGTGCCAACACAATCAGCAGCAGTCGCCTGGGCACGATGCGCTCGGTCGAGGATCGGTCGTTCAGATGCCAGGCCGCCAAGAGGCTGGCGGCAGCTACGATCCAAACA
Source organism: Aureliella helgolandensis (assembly GCA_040391435.1). GTDB lineage: Bacteria > Planctomycetota > Planctomycetia > Pirellulales > Pirellulaceae > Aureliella > Aureliella helgolandensis_A. The sequence continues at coordinate 2,335 of JBEBXX010000210.1, forward strand.
GTCCATTTGGCGGGATAGCGAAACATGGAGTATCCCGGCACCAGACTATTGAGCAACCATGTCAGACTGCTCACATGATCTTTGGGCAGTTGCGCCGAGAGCGTGCTGAGCCCCACGCCGGAGAGCGACTCACGCAGCAGCCATACGATGGAATAATTGCCCAGGGCTGCTAGCCAGGCTACGAGCAGGACAATTTTCAGAGATCGCGCCATATGGTTGCGGTCTCTAAACACGGCCAGCAGCAGCAACAGGCAGGGCCAACAGCCAAAGTACAGCGCGGGAATCCACATCCGACCCTCTGCCGGCAGGATCGCAAACAGTCGCGAGTTATGGGGCAGATAGTGGCCAGCGAGGGTGGGCCACAGGCAGGTGAGCGCGTGCCATGGTGACAGACTGAAATCGTAGCGATGTGGCGCGCTAGGCCCAGCCGCGCGGAGCACGGCATCGACGGCCGGCGTGGTCGATGTCACAGGCGCGCGCTGCGGCGCGCGCTGGGGACGCGCCGCTAAGTCAGAGGAAGGCTGCGCGAGTGTATGAATTGTTGCAGGCTGCGTGCCCTGCGCGCGGCCAATGCTCGCAGACATGCGTCCGCTATGTTCGGCCCAGCGCCATGCGGGCAGCCACTGCACGCAGGTAAGTACGAGCACTAAGCTCAGTGCCGCCAGGGACCACAGTAGCTGCTTGCCTATCGGTTCGCCTGTAGCAGCGGCAGCTTGCGGCACCGGTTCTATCGGCTGAGTGGCGCGTGCCGCCGAGCGTGCGCGCACGCGTCGCTGCACAAACTCCGCAGCGAAGATGACGCTGGAGACAATGAACGTATTGGCCACCCCCTGCGGATCGCCGGCGAGCAACATCAAACTGGCGGCACTGCCGAAGATGACGCACGAGCCAGCGTACTGGCGGCGGCAGGTGGCCTGCAAGGCAGACAGGATGGCCGCCAGGGCGAAGCCTATCCAGGCCGCGCTGCACAGATAGATCAAATTGGTGTGCTGAAACAAGACGGGACAGCTCATCGAGAAACTGACGGCGGCCAACCACGCGATCGAATCGGCACAACCTAGCTGGCGTGCTGCCCACTTCATACCGGCCGCCGCGATGAGCAGGTGCGCCAGGATGACCAGCGAGAATTTCTGTGCCACGCTCAGCCAAGGCAGCCACCACAGGCCGCGCAGCGGATAGTACAGCGCCGCGCTGGGCTGTCCGGCGACAGAGACTCCCAGACCCTCGCTGGGGTTCCAACTGGGGAACAAGCTACCCTGCTGAGCGGCCTGCTGCAGCCATACGGCTTGAGGGTAATAGAAATGGTAGGCATCTCGAAAGGCGGGCACTTGGGAATTGACCAAGCCGGGATAGAGCAACCACAGTAGGCAGCCGGTTAGAGCAAGCCACTTGAGGAGCGTCGATGCGAAATGAGGAGTGGCGGCTGTGATGGGATTTCAATCCTCGCCTGCTCGTCTAGGAGCCAACCGAGCTTGCGCGCGTAAAGGCTGGAGCACAATCCGCCGGGAGCTCGGTGAAAATCCTGACCTACGAAAACGCTAGGCTGTAACTCGCGTCAGTGCGCGGGCACGATCGATGGCTTTGTCGCGCGCTATTTTCAGTTCGGGCTGGCCGCCGGGCAGGGCCAACGCATCCTGCATAGCTTGCGCGGCAACCGCACTGGTGAGCTCTTTGGCGTCGATAACTTTGTCGGTCAAAACAGAGACGACATTATTAGCAACCTGCACAAAGCCACCTTCGACGAAGTAGTTTTGCGAGGTGCCCCCCTGCTTGATGCGCAGTAGACCAAAGCCCAGACGCCCCACGACGGGACTGTGGCCTTTGAGGATCCCCATCTCACCGTCGTACAACGGCACGGTGATCGATTCGGCTGGTACGTCCAGTTCGGTGCGTTCGGGGGTGACTACCACGCATTGTAGATTGCTCATGTTTTACTCTCGGCGGTCCTGGGCTGCGGTTATTTCTTAGCCATTTTTTTGGCTTGCTCTTCGGCTTGCTCAATGGCACCGACGTACATGAAGGCGGGTTCTGGGAGGTGATCCCATTTACCGTCGCAGATCTCTTCAAAGCTGCGGATGGTATCCTCCATGGTAGTGATCTCACCGGGGCGTCCGATGAACTTCTCGGCTACCAGGAACGGCTGCGATAGGAACCGCTCGATGCGTCGCGCGCGGTGCACGATCATCTTGTCATCTTCGCTCAACTCGTCGACACCCAGGATAGCGATGATGTCCTGCAGTTCGCGATAGCGCTGCAAAGTCGTTTGCACGCGACGCGCAACGCGGTAGTGGCGTTCGCCCACGTATTGCGGATCGAGGATTCGGCTGTTCGAAGCCAAGGGATCGATGGCTGGGTAGATCCCCTTTTCAGAGATCGAGCGCTCCAGATAGATAAATGCATCCAACTGGCCGAAGGCGGTGGCGGGAGCGGGGTCGGTCGGGTCGTCCGCTGGCACATACACCGCTTGGACCGAAGTGATCGCACCCTTCTTGGTTGATGTGATGCGCTCCTGCAAGGCGCCCATCTCGGTAGCCAGCGTCGGTTGATAACCTACGGCCGAGGGCATACGGCCGAGCAGTGCGGACACTTCCGCTCCAGCCTGGGAGAAGCGGAAGATGTTGTCGACGAACAACAGCGTGTCGGTCCCGGTCGTGTCGCGGAAAAATTCAGCCATTGTCAAAGCGGCTAGCGCGACGCGTAGTCGCGAGCCCGGTGGTTCGTTCATCTGACCGAAGATCATGCATGTTTGTTCGATGACCATCCGTCCGGTTTCACCGATCTCGGTCTCTTGCATTTCGAGCCACAAGTCGGTCCCTTCGC
>JBEBXX010000211.1:0-5136 GCA_040391435.1 Aureliella helgolandensis
AGATGTATCCTGCATTTCGCGCAGTACCAAGATGGCGCGGTGTTCGACGCTGAGCATGTCCAGAGCGCGGTGCACCAGCGCGACCTGCTCGGCTCGCAGCAGCGGGCCGTCAGGCGCGTCGCAGTGGTCCTCGGGGTCGATCCCGGACAGTTCGCGGCCCTGGTCGAGCGACAATGGCGGGCGTTTGCGCCGGCCGCGGCTGAGGGCAATGTTAAATGCGATGCGATACAGCCAAGTGAAAAATTGGCTGTTCCCCTGGAATGTGTCCAGCTTCAAATAGGCCTGCACGAACGCTTCCTGCACGACGTCTTCGGTCTCATCGTGCCCCCCCACCAACTGCAGCATCGAGTTGTACAGGCGGGCTTGGAAACGTTCCACCAGTTCACCATAACTGCTGGAATGACCCTCAAGACTTTCGCGAATGAGAGCTTCTTCAGCTTTCAATGGGACTAGCTCGGCAAGAGTTGACTGGTGATATGCCTATGTAAGCACCCACGCATAAGCTTCCAGTTTTATCAACCAAACGTGGCTAAAGCCAAAACGGCTAACTATATGCCGAAACGTATGCGTGGCTGCTTATGTTCCAGTATGCTCGCTAAAAGCCAATTCGCCAAACGAAAAACGGCCGCCATGAAATTTGGCGGCCGCAACTAGCGTGTTTTTACTAGCCGTGTTTAGAAGCCGATTCGCAACTGGACCCGCGGTGCGGCCGGCTGATGGGACAGGTAGCCGTAGTTGCCATATCCCCCTAGCCCGCCGTAGGGTCCGAGCGTGCTTGGGAACGATCCGCCCCGGTAGTAAGTGCGGCGCGAAACGCCGTAGGCCGGATAGCCGTAACCGTAGTAGCTACCATAGCTGTAAACGGGCAATCTGCCATAGCCGTGATAGCCATGGTGTCCGTGATGTCCGTGGTGTCCATGGTGTCCATGGTGTCCATGGTGTCCATGGTGTCCATGGTGTCCATGGTGTCCATGGTGTCCGTGGTGACCATGATTTCCATGGTGACCGTGCTGTGCACGGGCTTGCTCGACTCCACTGCCGGCAAATACTAACGCTACTGCTAAACTAGCTGTCCATAAATGCTTAATCATATTACTGCCTCCCTAAAAACTTTGCCGTCATCTGTGCCAAGGACAGTGATCCTCAGTGATTTACGCTGCCTATAGTGTCGGTACCGTAACGCGGCGTTGACGCAGCGGCGCTGGGTTGCGACTGCGCTGCGGGCCACAAAATGCGGCACACGCTAGCCGTAGCAGCGCTGCGCTCGATGCGAACCTAAGTAGAGACGCAATTCCTGTGCCGAGATCGTTAAGCCCGTGTCTGTTCAAGGTTTGTGATAGCCCAGTCTCGCCAGTTGATGTCAAGATGATGTCAAGATGACTCGAGATGGTATGGAAGTGAGACGCGCTTCTTGAGTCGATGTTAATTGTGCTGATTAAGCCTGTCGTGCTAGCAAAACAGGGATTGTTCGCCGGTAGAGCGCAGCGTGTCCGATGATAGCTTGGCAGATTCCGGGCTAGTCACCAATCGGTCAGCCTCATAGGATGGAATCGCGATGAGCACGAGGCAAGACGAGCGAAGATGCTCGGAAAGGGATGTTCCATGTCACGGAAGTTGACCGCCAAACTATTTTTCTACTGCGCGGCGATGGCCATGTGCGCAGGCTGTGCCAATCGCCAAGGCTGGGGATTTGGGTCGGGGCAGGGGACGATCGACCGCCAGAAGGCCCGCGCAGCGGTGCACGACCCTTATCCGCTCAACGATATTGGACCTGAGGTAGTCGGTGGCCGGCCGCGCGAGTATTACAATCCGCAGTCCGAAGTGGTCCGCTCGCACGCGGTGCCACGCCAACTACCGCAGTCTTATGGTTACCCGCAGTAAACCTGGGTGCGCCTCCGATTTCCGATAGACGTGCTAATGCACGCGTTGCCCCGGCTTAGCGCCCGAATCGGGAGAGAGCAGGTAGACTTCGCTGGCACCAGGTCCGCAGGCGGTGACCATGCCTTCGCTAAGCCCAAACTTCATTTGCCGCGGTGCCAAATTGGCGACGCAGACCACGAGGCGGCCTACCAACGCCTCGGGCTCGTAGGCCGCTTTGATGCCTGCAAAAACGGTCTTCTGCACGTCGCCGCCCAGGCTCAAAGTCAGTTTGAGCAGCTTGCGCGCCTCGGGCACGTGTTCAGCGGCCAGCCCGCGGGCTACCCGCAAATCGACTTTGACAAAGTCGTCGATGGTGCAGGTTTCGGCCAGCGGCTCCGCCTGCAGCGATTCGGCTGAATCGTTCCACGGGTCGCTCGTGCCAGATGCAGATGGCGTGTCTTCTTTGGATTCTTCGATCATAGCTTCAATATCCTCTTTCTTGACGCGCGCGAGCATGTGCTCAAACGCATGGACAGGGGTGTCTAGCAGGGGCACTTGGCTTTGCTCCCAGCCCTCAATTTTCTCGCCCAGCAGTTGACCACACTGCTCTGCCAAACGCGGCAGAACTGGGGCCAGATAGATGGCCAGTTGCCGGAATAAGTTCAGCGCTACCGTGCATACCACTTGCAGCTCATCGGCCCGCTGCGGGTCTTTGGCCAAGACCCAAGGCTGGGCATTCTCCACGTACGGATTGGCTCGGTCGGCCAATTCCATAATCAACCGCATGGCTTTGGCGTAGTCGCAGTGTTCGTAGGCGGCGGCGATTTCACGCCCCGTGGCTGCGGCGTGCGCGAACAGGCCGCCGTCGTCGGGATACTCGGCTGTCAAGCCAGTTTTTGCTGCAAACTTCGCAGAGCGGCTGGCTAGGTTGACTACCTTGCCCACGAGATCAGCGTTGATCTTGTTGACGAACTCGTCCAGGTTCAAATCCAAGTCGTCGAGCCGCGGGCCGAGCTTGCTGGCGAAGTAGTAACGCAAAAAGGCGGGGTCGAGATGCTGCAGATAGGTCTCAGCTTTGATGAACGTGCCTCGAGACTTGCTCATCTTTTCCCCATCGACATTGAGGAATCCGTGAACGTGGACTTTGGTCGGTAGGTTAAAGCCCGCCGTCTTGAGCATGCCCGGCCAGAACAAGGTGTGGAAGTAGGTAATGTCCTTGCCGATGAAGTGATGGATCTCTGTCTGTGGGTTCTTCCACCAGTCGTCCAGCGACTCACCCTGCAGCTCGCACCATTCCCAAGTGCTGGCGATGTAGCCGATGGGCGCATCGAACCAAACATACCAATAGTTGCCCGGCGAATCGGGGATTTCAAAACCGAAGTAGGGGGCCGGGCGAGAGATGTCCCAGTCGCGCAGCGGCTCGCCCAAGAAGTGTCCCTTGAGGTAATTAGCCACTTCGCTCTGCAGATGCTCGCCCGACTGAGTCCACTCGTGCAGGAATTCGTGCAACTGCTCCAGCTCGACGAACAGGTGCAGCGCGCTGCGAACTTCGGGAGTGGCCCCGGAGTGGACGCTGACCGGATCGATCAAATCGGCGGGCGAGTAGGTGGCGCTGCACTTTTCGCAATTGTCCCCATACTGATTGGCTGCCTTGCAGACCGGGCAGGTGCCTTTGACGAAGCGGTCGGCCAGAAATGTTCCCGCTACTGGATCGAAGAGCTGGCTGACTTCGCGTTCGACAATCAAGCCCGCCGCCCGCAGCGACTTCCAGAACTGGACGCACAGTTGGTAGTTCTTATCCGAATTGGTGCTGCTGTAATGGTCAAAAGCGATGTCGAAACCGGCGAAGTCGCGCTCGTGCTGTTGCTGCATTTCCGCGATTAGCTCAATTTCGCTGCGGCCCTCCTTAGCGGCTCGCAGCATGATGGCGGTGCCGTGCGTGTCATCGGCACAGACAAACACGCAGCGATGACCGCGCAACTGCTGGAAACGGACCCAGATATCGGTCTGGATGTACTCCACCAGATGTCCGATATGGATTGGGCCGTTGGCGTACGGGAGCGCAGCCGTAACCAGCATTCTTCTTTTGGGTGGTTCGGAATCCCGGGGTGCGTCGCTGGCCGATGTGTCCGATTGTGTAAGTTTTGCCATCTGCGGAATTCTCTACGAGCTGGTTTAGCACACTGTCAAAGGTAGAACGTTGGATCCCTGGAAAGCGCTGGCGGGATTGTAACAGCTCTGCCAAGCTTTGTGAGCGCAGGCGGCTGCCGGGGACAAAAACTCCGCCGGGCAACGATCTTGGCAGCGATCTCTGAAACGATCTTGGCAGCGATCTCTGAAACGATCTTGGCAGCGATCCTGGTACCTGGCCGCTGGCGGGTGTGTGCTAAGGCCCTGAAATTTAGGATTTCATGCCATATTTGCCCTAGCCAAACCGCCGCTTTTCGTGGACGATAGCGGCCAAGTGTCCAAATTTTAATTCGCCATAGTCGTGATCCGATTGGATGGCTGCGGTCGCCGCTTGATCCAGCGCTGACAATGATTCAGCAGTCGAGGCTGTCCGCTAGTGCTGCGAATCTCCGGAAAACGTTTGATATCGTCCATTTTGTGTTGGAGTTTGAGTTATGAGTCAGAAACTAATGGCGTTGGTCGAGCAGGCTTCGATGAAGCCCGACGCTCCCAAGTTTGACATTGGCGATTCGGTCGATGTTCACACTAAAATTTTGGAAGGCAACAAAGAGCGCATCCAAGTTTTCTCGGGTGTGGTCATCGCTCGCAGCGGAAGTGGCACGCGCGAGATGTTCGTCGTGCGTCGCATCGTGGCTGGCGAAGGGGTCGAGCGCAAGTTCCCACTGCATTCGCCCCGCATCGAAAAAGTAGAAGTCAAGCGCAGTAGCGTGGTTCGCCGCGCCAAGCTGTACTTCCTGCGCGAGCGGAGTGGCAAGTCGGTGCGTCTGCGCGAACGCCGCGTATAAGTATCTTGGCGATGGCCGCTTCAAAGCACAGTTCGCCACCCCAACATTCCCCGCTGAAAGTGGTGCTCCAATTCATCGGCCGCTGGTTTCATTCCAGTGGCCGATTTTTTTTGGGCCGTGTTTCTCGCTCGCAGCACGCCACTGCTCCGCTCCGCTTGGGATTGGCCGGCGAGCAGGCCGCCGCGCGGTTTCTGCAGCGGCTGGGCTATCGCATCGTCGCCCGCGGCCATCGGCAGCGACTGGGGGAGATCGACCTGATCGCCCTGGATGGCGATTGCCTAGTGTTCGTTGAGGTTAAGAC
>JBEBXX010000212.1:0-5094 GCA_040391435.1 Aureliella helgolandensis
CTTGCGACAACTTATTTCATTGGCAAGCAGGATGCATACCCCACGGTGGCGTAAGCTTCCAGCTTGCGAACTAAAAGTCCACGCTGTCGGCAAGCAGGATGCATACCCCACTGGCAAGCAGGATGCATACCCCACCGGCAAGCAGGATGCATACCCCACTTGGCAGAGCCCGCTCAGTGTAACGCCAGCCTAGCGAGCTGCACAGCTAGCGATTTGTTGGTGGGGTATGCATCCTGCTTGCCGCTAACTCAGCCACGAGGCACTCAGGTAGCCCGCAGCGCCTTAAGCGCTTCGCGAGCATGTTCAAAGAACGCTTGAAAGTCGGGCCGTTGATAGTCTGGATAGGTCCACGGTCGCGACTGCCAGCCCGCACCCAAGTAATACAAACACTCCTCGGCATAACTGCCGTCGGCCAGGTAACTGCGGTGCGCGCGATCTTTGCAACTGGCCAACACCAACTTGCTCAGCGTCACGTAGCCGGGATCGATATTCAGCGGGCGAGCTTCCGCGTACTGGCCACTGCGCGATAACTCGTCTTCCCACGCGTTGCTCTGCAGTTTTGACTCTGGCAAGCCCGCCGGATCGTACATGCCTTCGATCACCAAGAATTGCTTCATCAGTCCGCTGCCCATGTCGGCCGCATAATAAGTTGTCTCGCTGTGGTCGAAGCGTGGACTGAGCAAAGCGATCTCGCCCCACTGCTGCTCGATGCGCGCGATGGCCCAGTCCAGCGCGCTGCTATGCCGACTGAAGATGGCTACCAATTGCAGCGTGGCTGGCGGAGGTTTGGGCTGAGCCATATGCAATCCAATGCATGTTGGGGGCCTATGCGACGCGATTGTGCCATAGTCGCCCGACCGCTCCGTCGGTCGGAACTTGTTACACGAACCGGCGGAGCGGTTTGGCGACTATCGGAACTTACTGTACGAACCGGCGGACATTGTTGGTCTGCGGTTTCCTTGGGTTCAATTTCGCAGTTGTGTCTGGCGGTCCTACGGGAGGCGGTCCAAAGTCTGGCGACTTTAGCTACGGGAGCGGTCCAAAGTCTGGCGACTTTAGCTACGGGAGGCGGTCCAAAGTCTGGCGACTTTAGCTACGGGAGCGGTTCGGCGACTATCCCTAGTAAGCCTTGGCAAACACGGCTCGCTGGTCCGCCGGTTGGCCAGTCACAAAGCACACTCCGGGTTGTGCATTATCGTCTAGCGGAATGCAGCGAATGGTAACCTTCAGTTCATCCAGCAGCGGCTGCACCGCTGCTTCGGATGCAAAGTAGCACATTGCAAATCCACCGTGAATTTCGGGAGCATCGAGATTTTGCGGCGTGAAGTACTTGCGAAACTCAGCTTCGTTACCGATCTCAACGGTATTGTCTGCGCGCAGCTTCTGTGCGCGTTGCAACAAGTTGTTTTGAATTTGATCTAGGCGGTCGACGATGCTGCTGACCAAATCGTCGCGCTGCACGCTCTGCTGTTCGCCCGTATCGCGGCGAGCCAGGAATACAGCCTGCTTGGCGATATCCTTTGGTCCGACCTCGATCCGCAGCGGAACGCCGCGTTTGACGTGATACCATTTCTTTTCACCGCCGCGCAGATCGCGATCGTCGATATCGACCTCCACAGCCCGGCCGGCGTAGGCCAAACTTTCTAAATCGGCCTTCAAGCTGCGGCAGTACTCGAGCACTTCGGCGCGCTGTTGATCGTCGCGGTAGATCGGCAGTATGACAGCGTGCGCGGGTGCGATCTTGGGTGGCATGACCATTCCGTCATCGTCGGCATGAGTCATGATCAACGCGCCGATCAAGCGCGTGCTGACGCCCCAGGATGTTGTCCAAGCGTAGGCTACTTCGCCATTCTGATCTTGAAATTTGATCTCTTGAGCGCGCGAGAAATTCTGCCCCAGGAAGTGACTGGTGCCAGCTTGCAGAGCCTTGCGGTCCTGCATCATGGCTTCGATAGAGACGGTCACGTCAGCCCCGGGGAACCGCTCGCCGGGCGTCTTCTCACCTTTGATGACCGGGACCGCCATGTAGTTCTCAGCAAAATCGGCATAGACATCCAGCATCTTATAGGTCTCCTCGAGCGCCTCCTCTTTGGTAGCGTGGACCGTATGCCCTTCTTGCCATAGGAACTCGGCAGTCCGCAGGAACAGACGCGTGCGCATTTCCCAGCGAACGACGTTGGCCCACTGATTGATCAGGATCGGCAAGTCGCGGTAGGACTGGACCCACTTGGCATACATCGCGCCAATAATCGTCTCGCTCGTCGGACGGATGATCAACGGTTCTTCCAGCGGGCCCGCCGGTCGCAGGCCGCCGGTCTCTGGGTCGGGTTCGAGTCGATGATGCGTGACCACGGCGCACTCTTTGGCAAAGCCCTCGACGTGCTTGGCCTCCTGCTCCAAAAAGCTCATGGGGATGAGCAGCGGGAAGTAGGCGTTTTGGTGCCCCGTGTGCTTGAACATCTTATCCAGCACGCGCTGCATGTTCTCCCACAGCGCATAGCCCCAAGGCTTGATGACCATGCAACCGCGGACGGGCGAGTTCTCTGCTAGATCAGCCCCTTTGATAACCTGCTGATACCACTCTGGGTAGTCCTCGGCACGGGTCGGCGAAATGGCAGTCTTAATAGCTTTGTTCATCGGTTCACGCGGAAATGGGGCGAAAGTAAAAAAATGGGGGCATTGAGCAGTGGCAGGATTCTACGTCAGTTCCCGCATTTCGGTTAGCCCCGACTGGCGTGCGGCACTCCGTCGAGGTCGCAACCGGAGTGCGCCCGACGGCAAAATGCGTATAGCTCTCGGCTAGAAACAATCCGCAGCTTCGCTGCGAAGAACCGACGGCGGAGCGGCGGGCCACACTGAAACGGGCCACACTGAAACGGGCAGGAGTGATCGTTTTACGACTCACAAGCCTCGCTGGCGATGCGTTCAAAATCGCTGTCGCTGAGCAGTTCCAGCGGCGAGTAGCTGGGGTGCCGCGACTCCTTGTAAGGATTGTTGCCTTTGGTGTTGTAACAGCAGATCAACGACCAGCGCGGATTGGGACTCGTGTTCTGATCGCTGCGATGCAGCAGATTGCCATGAAAGAACAGCCCGTCGCCCGGCTCCATCTCGACATACTCAACAGGCAATCGCTCGATCACCGCCGCTACGCGTTCGGGATCGGCACCAGTCTGGCCACCGATTTTCATGTGGTTCATGCGCCCCAGCAAGTGCGAACCGGGGATGATCTGCAGGCACCCGTTCTCACGCGTGGCACGGTCGACGGCGATGAAGCAACTGGCCATGTGTGGGTACAGACAGCCGAAATCATACCAGTAGCCATAGTCTTGATGCCATTCCCATGCGCCACCTACGTAGGGTTCCTTGAGCATCATCTTGTGATGGTAGTGATAGACTTCGTCGCCCAGCAGGCGAGCCATATTGCCAGCCACGCGCTGCTGCCGCACGACGCTGGCGTACAGGGTGTCCCCCAAGTCGTTGCTCAGCGACAGCGTGGTAGTGCCGCCTTGGGAGTCGCTGCGCGAGGTGGCGCGCGCCACGACCGCTTGGTCAGCCCGCGCGTAGTGGCTCAAGCGCTCGATCTCAGCGGGCTTGAACAACTGCCGAGCCAGCACGTAGCCCGCGCGTTCAAAATGCGCCTGGTGTTCCGCGTCGACCTGAAAGAACGACATGTGCCATCTCCTGCTTGATAGGTGTTACGGATCGCGGGGTTCTCATTCGTTTCTTAGTTTGGCAGACATTTCAGAGTTGTCAAAGCACCATCCAATCCCGTATAGGACAGGCAGCCCGAAAATGAGTTTACAATGGAAGGATTCAAAAATCGGCGTACAGCTTGGAGAGACGACTTTGAACGGTGCGGAAGAAAACGAACTGCTCAGGCAATACCACGAACTGGCCGAGCTGGCTGGATCGCTGGCGCATGAGATCAAAAATCCGTTGTCGGTCATCCACATGAATGCCGACTTGCTCAGCGAAGAGCTAGCGGACAGCGAATGGCCCGGACGGCGGCGAGCCGAAGGAAAGGTGGAGATGATCCGCCAGCAGTGCCAACGCATGGAGAATCTGCTGCGCGACTTCCTGCGCTTCGCCCGCATGCGCGACTTGGAAATGACTCCTGGGAGCCTCAACGAGCAGATCGACTCTGTGCTGCGCCTATTTCAACCCCAGGCCGACAAGCAGGGCATTGAAGTCACTCGCTACCTGGACGCCGACCTACCCAGCGTGATGTTGCACAGCGATTCGCTGCAAGCCTCGCTGATCAACTTGGTCAAAAACGCGCTCGAGGCGATGGAAGGGGGCGGGGAGCTGGTGATCCATACCTATTCCACGCCGCGTGGTGTAGCCCTGGACCTGATCGATACCGGCTGCGGCATGGATGACAGCACAGCCCTGCATATGTTCGAGCCGTTCTACTCGACCAAAAACGGCGGGTCGGGCCTGGGCCTACCGACCGCGCGGAAGATCATCGAGGCTCACGGCGGGCGCATCAACGTGCAAAGCGAAGTGGGCCGCGGTACTAAGTTCGCCTTGGAGTTCCCCACGCCAGCTAGGCTGAGCTAGACGCAAGCCACACATTTTTTATCGGATCTTTTGTCGGAAGATCGGGCCTCGCATGCGGGGATTGAATCCTGCACGCGAAGCTTGGGTCTTGCGGCGGAGGATCGGGCAGATAACAGACAAAAGCTCCCATTTTTCGTTGCTTGCCTGGGCAGCACGCCAGCGACCATTCCCCCAGCATTGACTAGCTTTCTGTGTTGGCTTCTCTGGCCCCTATGGCTTACAATGATGGAAGCGATTCGCTGGCGGTACTCTCAACTGCACGCCGACCGCTTCCCACCCACCGCCTCCATCGAACTGGCGTACGAATCCATATGCGGTTCAGTTCGATCCCCCTCACTCCCCTCCTGCCACAGTCAGTACGCATGCCCACTCGCTGCCGCCTTCATACCTGGATCGTTTCCCAAGCCCTCAGTCTATGGCTTGTCTGCGGAATGTTTTCAATCGCTCCGCTCCCTGCCGACGATGAAGTGCCAGTCGCCGAAGTGCCAGTCGCCGAAGTGCCAGTTGCCAAAGTTCCAGTCGCCGAAGTGCCAG
>JBEBXX010000213.1:0-5089 GCA_040391435.1 Aureliella helgolandensis
TCGACGAACACCTCCATGCGAAACCCATCCTCATCGCACTCAGCCGCGACGTTGTTAGTGAAAGTGTTGAGGCTGTTTGCCCACCAAAAGCCCGACCCTAGATTTTTGTCATAGCCGAGCACTTGATCCGGTAGTGGCTGGCCACGCGTGGCGAGTACTGCCAAGTTGTTGTCGAGGATGTTGTAAACTTCCGTACCATCTTCCAAAAAATATCCATGGCCGATGCTTTTGTAGCCGACGCAGTCTTTCACGACCAAGTACTGGGTACCGTGGATGGTGATCCAGCGGTTATGGCTATCCCACACCGATGCACCGATCACACTGCTGCCACGCATCGTGTCGCCAGTTAAGTGAAAGTGAATTGGATATTTTCCCAGCACATCGCGTTTGCCCAGATGCCGAAACTCGGCGTAGCTAATACTTCCCTGTGACCCCTCGTGGTACATCGTGTGACCTCGAATGCCGGCAGGCTCCGCTGACTCGACGACCACATTTCGACTTAGATTTGCCACCTCGGCGCGGTAGTCCCCAGAGCCAAGGTGGTCGAACTGCAGGGGTGTATCGAGCGAAACGATCTGAAGTTTCGAGTCGATGCCTCCCCATGGTCGCATGCCAGTAATGGTCCGCTCCTCGGTGGTCGGATCTTCGGCGACACTGTTTTGAACACCCTGCTTGTTGTATCTGGTCCCGATATAGCCGAACTGCCGCGTTGTGCCCGTGAGAATAATGCGGTCACCCTTTTTCCATCCAGCCAGCGTGGCGGGCATAACGATCTTAGACTCGCCGACTTTGGCGGTCTGATACGGAAGCTTGACCCAGGTTCGTTCCAGCGGAGCGCCGTGTAGATCCATGCGACCACCGCAGCTAATAATCGCCGGGCAGGTTTCCTTGTCCATTCCCTCGATGTAGTGCAAACGAATTGTGGCAGTGAACTCACTCGGGATGGGAGAGTGGGCCGTTCCGACTTCGAGTGCAGGTTTTGTGTGGCCTGCGTGATCGTGGCTTGGATCCATACTAGTCTGACAATCAAAACCATCCTCGCTGTAATGATCTAGGTCTTCGACGCGGAGCAGGCCGACTTCCAAGCGCGTGTTGCAATCGCGTGCAAATAGCAGTTCACCGGAGATTTGAATTCCGCGAATAACCTCGCTCGATTCGATGTCGTATCGAATGGAATGCCCGCGCTGGATCAAGACCTTACTATGGGCTTGGGGGACGGCTCCAGTCGACCAGACGTCCGGTGAGGACCAATTTCCGCTACCGGTGGACTTGATGACGTCCGCCTCGCTGGATTCCCCATGTTCGTGTTCGTGGGCGCGCGAAATCGATAGCGTTAGAGGCGAGCCCAGCGCGGTGATGAACAGCAGGAGGCTCGCGAAATTAATGCATTTGCAAGGTAGCAATCGGTTCATGATATGGTTTGCCTAAGGAAATGGGCGAATGTGTGTGAATGGCGCGGATGGGGCGGTTCAGTCGACTTGATCTGGATCGCGCGCGTCGAGACCTCGGTTTGCGCTGCGGTTCGAGACGGAAACCCGGTCGAGTTCAATCGGATCCAGGGCGTTGTCTCGCGGTAGAATGCTCGCCCTGAGATCCGAGCGTTTGGGATCGGCAAAGCGTCCCTGGAGTCTGTCGGTGGCATTGGAGCTCTCCGGATCATCGATCCACATGACTCCCAGTTTGTAGTCACCCAGCGGAATCCCGTCGCCGGCCTGATACGTCGTGACCTCGAAGCTGCCGTCCTCGCGAACCGTGGCTTTGGGCCGAGTTCCTCGTTCGTCAAACGAACGATTGTCAGTTGGATAGAAGATCACGAATGCCCCCGCCGCGGGCTTGCCGTTGATGAGCAACGAACCATGGGCGGGGAAAAGTTCGGGCCTCTGTTCCGACGGTCCGCAGCCGATCGCAAGGCTGCACAACAGCAGGGCGAGAGGAGGCTTAAGTTTGCGGATATGTTTAAGAAACGGCATAGCGAAGTGGATGGGCTAAGGTGGCAGGGATTTCGCATCGAGGCGCGATAAAGTCTAGACGCGATAAAGTCGCGATGGGAGGCGCGCAAGTGGCAAGGCTATACAGCCGCTTCTACGAGCCCCGGCACAGAGCGTGAGCGATTAAAACTCCTGGAGAACTTCGCCCGAGTTGAGCGTTGTCAGCCCGATAAAGGTGACGTTGTTCATCGTGTCGCTCAGCGAGCGCACGGAACCGTCCGCCAACGCGATATTGACCCCTCCCACATGGAAGCTAAACGGGTTGGCCCACTTATTGGATGCATTGATAAAGCGAGGCCCGAGGGTCGTCAGCCCGTTGTCCTCAAATCCGTACATCCAGCCCGCGCAAGGGCCAGCCCAGTAGTCAAACCAGCCGCCAAACTCCGGCGGGTTGCTCACCAGCGTCCTCTGCGTTCGGTCCCTACGCAGCCAGTTGGCTCGCCCAGCCGACTCGTGGATGATAATCGTGTTCGATGTACCGTCGGCGATGGAAGCAATGGTAGCCCCCTTCTCTTGCGTGAAAATTCCTTCGTTGGCCGGGCTTGTACCGCCCGGAACATAGATGCGGTAGGTTGCCGCATTGATTCCGCGCTGGCCGGCATAATCCGCTGTAAATGCCCCGCGATCCTCTTGGATCACCCAGCCGCTCGATAGACGCATGCGCAGTTTCTTCGTCAACTGTGTGCCACCGGGCGACGCGGGACATTCGAAGAGCTGCAGTTTGGTTTCGATCGCCTGCCTGTTATTGGGCTCAAAGAACGAAGAATTGTGGTCGTACAGATTGGCCAGCGCTGATTGCTCAAAAAAGGGCAGGATCTGCGGTATCCAACTGCCGTAGAAAAAGCTCCCGTCGGCTCGCTGATTGTAGTAGGTCTCTTGGGGAAAGCGTTTCATGGCGCTTTCGTAATTATGCAGCGCCAGCGCTATTTGCTTCAGATTATTGGTGCACTGCATTCGCCGAGCGGCTTCGCGGGCGGCCTGCACTGCGGGCAGCAGCAAGCCGACGAGAATGCCAATGATGGCGATGACTACCAAAAGCTCGACGAGCGTGAAACCTAGCCGTCTAGAGCGCGCGCATACCGGGGCCATATAGAGAATCTCCTATTGGAATTTCGATGGCTGGCTGAGGCGGATGCCGTGGCTGGCTAGGTCTTTAATTGAGAATCAATCTCAAGTATGTTAGCCGTGTGGCCATGGTGCACAAGGCCTTTTTGCAAAAAAACTCCCCGGTTTCTGCTGCGGCTAGCCCGCAACCGGCTCCGGCGTCGCATCGAAATCACCATGAATGGCACTGTATTTCGGGATTTTCACCGGTTTCGGTGCGGGCGTGACCAAACGTGTCACGGGCCTAGCTGATAAGTAATTGTGTTGGGAGGCGGCATCCCAACCACAACATTTCGCCGCAACCGTTCGAACTCAAGGAAGAATTAAAATGCTAGTCCTAAGTCGCAAAGTAGGTGAGAAGCTGGTCATCGACGGCAACATTACCTTGGAGGTTGTCCGCATCCAGGGCAATCGCGTCACGCTTGGCCTGGCCGCCCCTGCCGATGTCAAGATTCTGCGTGGCGAGTTGAATCAGAAACAGCTTCAGTCGCCCAGTTCGGCGACGGTCGCCCAGCCTCTGTCGCTGCTGCAGGCGTCCTAGCGCGAAGTGTGGCATAACCCCATCGCCTTCAAGCACGTCCCTTAGGTCGTCTTGGTCGCTGCTGCAGGCGTCCGAGCGCGACCGGTAGCATACCGCGGAGCACCCGCATTCGGCTAATTCATGTCTTGGTGCTCTTCGGCCGTAAATTCGTTAACGACAGCTTCACCCTGGCTGCGCTGCTTTCGCATCCTGGCCACTTTTGCGCCGGTGTGGCCGTATGCTGTGGCAATTTTATCTTTGGCAAACATAGCGGCGCCAGCGGCGTCCATACCCATGGCGCTGGCTTCGGCAAAGGCATCTTGATCGGCTCCCAGGAAGGTGAACTGCCACCCGTACATTTTTTGCTGGTGCTGGATCATTTCTTTGATGCGCGGCTTGGAGAATTCCTGGCTCGAATTCTCCAGTCCATCTGTCATTACGACGAAGACGACCAAGCCTGGGCGGTCCGCCTCGTTCATCTTGCTTAGGCGTTCGCCGGTCTCGTTGATGGCGCGTCCCACGGCGTCCAGTAAGGCCGTCGCGCCGCGCGGAACCAGCTCATACTTGGGCACGTCAGCCATCGGCACGCCCTTGTGCAGGAACTCGTAATCGGTATCGAACTGGACCAGAGTCAGCAGCGCTTCGCCCGGCTCTTTGGCTTGGTTCTCGATGAACGCATTGACACCTCCCTGGGCGTCCGAGCGAATGTCTTGCATCGAACCGCTGCGATCGACAACTAGGGTGATATCAGTCAAGTCAAGTTTCATAGTGGTGCTCCTACAGAGTGGCAGGGATGGGATTTCGACAAGCTTCTATTATCGTGCCCCGCCGTGACACCTTAGGTCAATCGCCCCACAGCAGTACTCACATTCCGCGACGCCTCGCAGTTTTGGCAACCACAGTCGCGCACTCAACCCCGACCGGCACGCAGCCTTCCCGGGCTGCGCATCAGCTCCCTGTAGTGCTGCGACTTGTCGTAGCTTTTGCGGCCGCTCGACCGCAGGCAGTGCCAAACGATAAGAAGCCATTGCGGGCCGCGGTGCGACTCCCTGTAGTGCTGCGACTTGTCGTAGCTTTAGCGTTCGCCTTACCCACCCCACACTAAACGGTAAGCAACCATCCCCGGGCCGCGAAGAATCCTCTTTTTGACTCTACTACGCAACTTAAAACTCTGCGTCAAAAATATTCCAGCGTAGAGCGAACACAGGTAGAAGCTTCTACGCGGTCCGGAAGACCTTCTCAACGTGTGATTGTCCGTACGAACCAGTCACCGCCAAAGCTACGACCAGTCGCAGCACTCCAAAGAGCCGCTTCGTAGCCCCGCAATTGCTCTCCCTGTTTAGCAAATCATGCAGCCGGGCGTCTGCCAAAGCTAATCAAACGCTGAAGAGGATTTCTCGGCAGCGAGTAGGCTCCTTGTACTGCTGCGACTTGTCGTAGCTTTAGCGTTCGCCTTACCCACCCCACACTAAACGGT
>JBEBXX010000214.1:0-5060 GCA_040391435.1 Aureliella helgolandensis
CACTGGATGGTGTGGTCGTAGGCCTTGTTGAGCTCGTGTGGTCCGGCTGAGGCGGCCATGACAGTCAACAGTTGCCGAGCAGTCCTGGTCGACTGGTCCAAGTGAACGCCGGGTAGCCACAGCACTTCGCCCAGCGGTCCCTCGGGCCCCACGACCGGGTTCAGCCAGTCCTGCCAGCCCAATTCCGCAAGCGTGCTATAGTCCGCGCCGCTGCCGACACCGATACCATAGCAAGCCACCGAGTCGAACTCATAGGCAGAGCCTATCGTGAGAGCCGGATCGATAGCTCCGGCGATGCCCAACAGCAAAACCGAATCGGGTTGGTGCTGTGACAGCAGCCGAGCGGTCCGCACGCCGGCCACCACCGCCCCCACGCCACACACTTCGACAAGCGACTGGGACAAGCGGTCGCCATTGAGCGGCAATTGTTGCCGCTCAAAATGTGTGGGGACGAGGATGAGCTGTTCGGGCACCGGCTGAGC
The DNA here is from genome assembly GCA_040391435.1 of Aureliella helgolandensis. Classification (GTDB taxonomy): domain Bacteria; phylum Planctomycetota; class Planctomycetia; order Pirellulales; family Pirellulaceae; genus Aureliella; species Aureliella helgolandensis_A. The sequence goes on from JBEBXX010000214.1 coordinate 483, forward strand.
ACTACAAATAGTGGTTGATCAAATTCTCTAACATCTCCTGTCGACCGCTGGAGTTGGGAGCAACCTCCCCTTTTTCAAGCATGTACTTTTCCAGTGAAGCAAAGCTCGCTTGGCCACCTTCGATCTGTTGGCCCAGCTCGCCCTCCCAACTACTGTAACGCTCTTTCACAAAGTCGGCCAGTCTACCGTCGGCGCGGATGGCTGCGGCGATTTTCAGACCCCGAGCAAAGGCATCCATACCGCCCACGTGGGCATAGAACAGGTCGATAGGCTCGAAGCTTTCGCGCCGCACCTTGGCGTCGAAATTCGTCCCTCCCGAGCCCAATCCACCGTGCTTGAGGATGGCCAACATGCACTGTGTGGTCAAATAGTAATCGGTGGGAAACTGGTCGGTATCCCAGCCCAGCAGCAGATCGCCCGTGTTGGCGTCGATAGATCCCAGGGCTCCTTGATGGCCGGCATAATCCAGCTCATGCATCATGGAGTGGCCTGCCAGCGTGGCGTGATTGGTCTCCAGATTCAGCTTGAAATGCGGTAGCAGGTCGTAGGCTCGCAGGAAGTTCAAGCAAGCCGCCGCGTCGGAGTCGTACTGGTGCTTGGTGGGTTCTTTGGGTTTGGGCTCGATCAAAAACTGCCCCTTAAATCCGATCTGCTTGGCGTAATCCACGGCCATATGGAAGAAGCGGGCCAGATGATCCAGTTCGCGCTGCATGTCGGTGTTGTACAAGTTCTGATAGCCTTCGCGGCCACCCCAGAAGACATAATTCAGCCCTCCGAGATCGTGAGTTACGTCCAGCGCCTTTTTGACTTGCGCTGCGGCGTAGGCAAACACATCGACATTGCACGAAGTCGCAGCCCCGTGCATGAAGCGTGGATGGCTGAACATATTGGCCGTGCCCCACAGCAGTTTGACGCCCGTCTGCTGCTGGTGCTCCTTGAGCGATTTGGCGACGCGTTCAAAGTTCTTGTGCGTCTCGGCCAGCGATCTCCCCTCGGGCGCCACATCGCGATCGTGAAAGGCGTAGAACGGTGCCTGCAGTTTTTCAAATATCTCGAAGGCCACCTCCACGCGACGGAGTGCATTGTCCAGGCTTTCGGAACCGTCATCCCACGGCCGAACCGCCGTCCCGGGGCCGAACGGATCGCCGCCGGTGCCACGCATGGTGTGCCAGTAGACAACGCTAAACCGCAGATGGTCGCGCATCGTTTTCCCTTCGATCAACTCCTCGGGGTTGTACCAGCGAAACGCCAAGTGATTGCGGCTAGAAGGACCTTCGTACTCAATACGACCGATATCGGGAAAGTGACTCATTGCGTTGAAACCTGCCTAAGCTCAAATGGACCTGAACGGAGAGCCGCAGAAAAACCCTGCGGGAGACGGTAAAGGAGGGACGAGTTAAGGGGATAAGATGTTGTACAACTATGGCTCCCCTGGCTCCAGGTGGCATAGCTCTCATGGCTAGCATTTTCAACGTTTTAACGGCACTTCTCGCTGGACGCCCCCTGATTATTTCCGAGTGCGGTGTAAGGCACGTTGCGGCCCTGGACTATCCGGAGTTTTTGCGCAACAGGCGATCGCCCCAAGCGGCTGAAGCGACCGACAGCCAGTGCAACCACTGAGCCTTGCGCGGACGAATGATGCGCGGCTGCTGGGCCGCGGCGGCTTGCAGAATGTCTCGCACCAGTTGTTGGGGATCGAGTCCGCTGACCTTGGCACCCGCCCCCGGCTGCCGCACCGCCTCGGGCAGATCCGCATCCCGCGTAAGCTGATCGTAGCGCGCGCCACCGTCGGCGCGAGCAATCGGACCCGGACAAGCTAACAGCACATGGATCCCCTCCTCATCTAGCTCGAGCCGCGCCTGTTGAGCCAATGCGGCCAGGCCGTGCTTGGCGATCGCGTAGCCCCCCAAGAATCGCGGCGCAAACAAACTGGCCAACGAGCCTATTAGCACGATGGTAGGACGCGCACCTCCGCCCTTGGGTACCACCGCATGGCTGCCTGTGGGACTGGCGGTGGGACGCATTAGCGGACGAAAGCACTGGATGGCGTGCAGGCTAGTCAATACGTTGGCATCGATCAGCTCGTGCAACCGCTGGCTGGTCAAGTCGACCAGTCGACCGCGATCGCTCTGCCCCACCGCCTGAATCAGCAGGTCCAGCCTTGCTCCGCTCGACTGCAACTGCTCGCAAGCTTGCGCAAGCTGCTGTCTGTCGCGCAGATCGGCAGCCGCGCAGACCACCTCCAGATGCGTAAACCGCCCGAGCAGTTCGCCCCGCATGGCTTGTAGCCCCTCCTCCGAACGGGCCATTAGCACTAGCCGTTGCACTTGTTGCTGAGCCAATTCGACGGCAAACGCCCGTCCCAGGCCCGCCGTCGCGCCGCATACCACGGCCGATTTGTCCTTCCATTGCGATGACATGTCCGGTTCCCTATAAGAATATGCGTCGATCGGCTACAACATCGATGTGTTTTGCAGGTGTCGCGTTGAAATGCCTGCCTGACTTGCGTACGCCAAGCTCGTCCCGCGGGCTGGTCTGGCGCATCGCTGACAGCGTCGGCGTCAATAGTGTGAAATTTGTTGTCTAGAATAAAGAGCTTGTTATGTCCACTGCTGGTCTTCAAGTCGATGGCGCACGCTCCAAAATTGTGGCTACGGTCGGCCCGGCGTGCGACACGGTCGAAACCCTGGTGGAGCTAGTCCGCCACGGCGTCGATATTTTTCGCATCAATGCCGCCCACGGAACTCAGGCCGACTTCGCCCAGTGGCTGGAGAAAATCAAGCAGGTCCGTAAAATTACCGACACACACGTCGGTATCTTACTGGACCTCTCAGGTCCCAAAATCCGGCTGGGACGACTGTTCGAAGACCCGCTCGAAGTCGAAGTCGGTCAAGAATTGACCATCGTTCGCGGCGAAGAGTCAACCGAACGGTACCAACTGTGCAGCAATTACCCCAGGCTGATCGATGAAGTCAAACTCAAAGACAGCATCATGCTGGCTGATGGCACGATTAGTTTGACGGTCACCAGCCGCTCCAAAGACGCGGTCAAATGCAAAGTGCTCACGCCGGGCACCATCCGCAGTCGCCAGGGTATCAACCTGCCCGGAGTCACGCTCAGCGTCTCGGCCATGCGTCCCGAAGATGTCGAAAACGCGATGTGGGGTGCTAAAAATGAAATCGACTTTATCAGTCTCAGCTTTGTGCGCAGTCCGCAGGACGTCGCCACGCTCAAAGATCTGTTGCAGACGCTCGAATCCAAAGCGCTCGTGATCGCCAAAATTGAAAAGCGCGAGGCCATGGAGCGTTTGGAAGAGATCGTCGAAGCTTCCGACGGCGTGATGGTCGCTCGCGGAGATCTGGGAGTGGAAATCGACGTGGCCGAAACTCCGATCGCTCAAAAGCGGATCATCCAGGTCTGTCGAGAAAAACTCAAGCCGGTCATCGTGGCCACGCAGATGCTAGAAAGCATGCACACCAATCGTCGACCCACGCGGGCCGAAGCCAGCGACGTGGCCAACGCCATCCTCGATGGGGCCGATGCCTGTATGCTCAGCGGTGAAACGGCCATCGGCAACTTCCCCATCGAAGCCGTTGCCACGATGGACCGCATCATGGTCTTTACCGAACAACTGCTCAAAAGCCAACCCGGCCATTCGCGTCCCAAGAAATTCGATCGCGTCCACCCCATCACCTCAGCCGTGACTTACAACGCGGCCAACATCGCCGAAGCCATCGGCGCGCGACTGGTGGTTATCGCCAGCCACACCGGCGGCACGGCTTGGGTCAAATCCAAACAACGCAACTGCATCGCCACGCTCGGCGTAAGCGACAACGAAGTTACACTGCGTCGCATGTCGCTGTTCTGGGGCATTGTCCCACATCGCATCTCAAACATCGACACGCCGCAGAAGTTGATCGAAGAAGTCATCGGTTGGGGGCGTGCCCAGGGCATTCTCACGATGGGCGACCGCGTGGTCTTTGTCACCGGCACCGGCATCATCGACAACACGCACAATTTGCTGGTGGTGCATGAAGTGCCTGCGGTCTAACGCGCCTCGCTCATGCGAGTTTGCCTAGCATCTCGAAACGCCTCGACCATGCCCCAGTGAGCTTCATAGCGATGCTCGTCGACATATCTTTGAGCGGCCTGCTCGATCTCTTCAGGAAACGGGCCGGTGAGCCTATCGCGATGCGCACCCAATTCGCGCAGCATTGGCACGAGCAGACTCCACAGCAACATGCTGCCCAACGTGAACAGCGTCAGCCGGTTAGCCCATCGCTGGGCGCGATTGGCGGTTCGCGCTTGCTCTAGCGTGCGCGGCCGCAAGTCGGGCGCAGGCGTGACGTAATCGCGGGCTGCGAACAAAGCGGCTTCTAGACGCTCGACCGCCTCGCGATCCAGTTCTTTGTTAGACATCGCCGGCACCTCGCTGCGGCTTCCCTACGTCGCCCGCAAAATTAGCCGCTGTCGGCGGGCGTTCCGCCGCCGGGCTGCTGGCCCGCCGCCCACCACCGCTAACCTCGCCGCCCTCGGCTCCTGTAGGCGACTGCGCGGCGAGTGCTACCGACAGCTTGG